>JAFWJP010000266.1 GCA_017514645.1 Solobacterium sp.
AAAATACCCCCTTACTGGTTTGTCCAGTTTTGGGGGTACATATCATTACCCGGTCCTGTTCATACAATTATTCGATTCCCAGAAAGATGTATCCGGTCTGTTCGATCGCTTCACGGATCTTCTGCGGATCCAGAGGCTCCGCACTCTCAATGACGGTTTCCTTCTTCTTCCTGTTCGATTTTACTTTCTTTACATCGAAACTTCTGCGGATTGCGTCATTGATATGCGCTTCACACATCGAGCACATCATTCCGTCAACTTTGACTACTGTTCTGACCATTCAGACACCTTTCCTCGCCGCCTGCTGTGTCCGGATCGTCTCAATTCCGCCGGCAATATGACAGGAGGAACAGTTTCCCCCGCATCCCGCACACCCGGAACTGCGGTCCTTCCACAGACTGCGGATACATACATACAGAAGTGCGATGATCAGCAGAATGATCACAATATTCGCAAGATTACTCTGAAGCCAGCTCATCACACACCTCCGTTTCTGCTTACTTCACTCTGACTGTCTGTGTCAGTGTTTCGGATTCCTTGTAAGGCTTGAAGAGCATGTAGCCGACGAAAGCGATGATTGCCAGTGCTGCAACGAGACCGACAACATGTACTTCACCGTTGACCGCCGAACCGATCTGGTAGATGCACAAAGCGACAGCATAGGCGAATACACACATGTAGCCGATGGCAATGGCTGTCCACTTGGCGTTGTTCATTTCACGCTTGATTGCGCCCATCGCTGCAAAGCACGGTGCGCACAGCAGGTTGAATACCATGAAGGAATAGCCCGCAACAGCCGAACCCTTGAAGAACACATCCAGGACCCCGGCAATGCTCTCGCCTTCCTCTACAAGATCCGGAAGATCTTCCATGGAGATCAGCGTACCGATCGTACCGACAACATCTTCCTTGGCCACCAGACCGAGGATCGTCGCAACCGTAGCCTGCCATGTACCGAAGCCCAGAGGAGCGAAGATCCATGCAATGGCGTTTCCGATATTCTCAAGAATACTTGCGCCTTCACCGTCTTCACCGAGATAGTGGAATCCGCCCTCGAAGGACAGGGAGTTCAGGACCCAGATCACAACGCTGGACAGAACGATGACGGTACCGGCACGCTTGATGAAGCTCCATCCACGCTCCCATGTACCTCTCAGAACGTTGGTGATGGAAGGAACATGGTAAGCCGGAAGCTCCATGACGAATGGTGCAGGATCACCGGCAAACAGCTTCGTCTTCTTCAGCATGATACCGGAGATGATGATTGCCGCAACACCGATGAAGTAAGCGGAAGGAGATACCCACCAGCCCTTGTTGAAGATCGCACCGGCGATCAGAGCAATGATCGGCAGCTTCGCGCCGCACGGAATGAAGCAGGTCGTCATGATCGTCATACGGCGGTCACGTTCGTTCTCGATCGTTCTCGTTGCCATAACGCCCGGAACACCGCATCCCGAACCAACAAGCATCGGAATGAAGGACTTACCGGACAGACCGAATCTGCGGAACAGACGGTCCATGATGAAGGCAACACGGGACATATAGCCGACATCTTCCAGAATGCACAGCATGAGGAACAGTACCAGCATCTGCGGGACGAATCCGAGTACGGCACCGACACCGCCGACAATACCGTCGGATACCAGGCTTGTCAGCCATTCAGCCGCACCGACCTTTTCCATCAGTCCGGCCGCACCATCAGTCAGCCATCCTGCGAACACATCGTTCGTCCAGTCGGTCAGGAACGTACCGAACGGTCCCATGGCCAGCCAGTAGACGAATGTCATGATTGCCGCAAAGATCGGCAGACCGAGGATCCGGTTTGTAACAATACGGTCAATGCTGTCGGACGTCGTCATCTTACCGGCGGTCTTCTTTTTATAGATACCCTTCAGCAGATTGCCGATGTAGATGTATCTTTCGTTGGTGATGATCGCTTCTGCATCATCATCCATTTCCGCTTCCACAGCCTCAATATCCTTGGTGACATGCGCGATCGTCTCCGGCTTCAGCTTCAGGGATTCCATGACCTTGGAGTCTCTTTCGAAGATCTTGATCGCATACCAGCGCTGCTGTTCTTCCGGCAGCTCATGGACACAGGCTTCCTCGATGTGTGCCAGTGCATGCTCCACCGATCCTCCGAAGGTATGCATCGGAATTGTCTTTCCGTTCTTTGCGGCTTCAACTGCTGCTTCTGCTGCCGCATCGATGTTCGTGCCCTTCAGTGCCGAAATGGAGACAAACTTCACACTCATCTGCTGCGACAGCTGTTCCAGATCGATCTCATCCCCGTTCTTCTCGACCAGGTCCATCATGTTGATGGCGACAACGACCGTAATTCCGAGTTCTGTCAGCTGGGTCGTCAGATACAGGTTCCGTTCCAGGTTCGTACCGTCAACGATGTTCAGGATCGCATCCGGACATTCCGTGATCAGGTATTCTCTCGCTACGACTTCTTCCAGTGTATACGGAGACAGGGAGTAGATACCCGGTAGGTCGGTGATGGTTACATCATCATGCCCCTTGAGCTTTCCTTCTTTCTTTTCAACCGTAACACCCGGCCAGTTTCCGACATACTGGTTGGAACCGGTCAGGGCATTGAACAACGTTGTTTTTCCGCTGTTCGGGTTGCCTGCAAGTGCAATTCTGATACTCATGCGGCTTCCTCCTCTCCGTAGACTTCGACCATTTCGGCATCTGCCTTACGGATCGACAGTTCATAACCCCTTACAGTCACTTCAATCGGATCGCCCAGCGGAGCGACCTTACGGACATAGATCTCAACATTCTTTGTGACACCCATGTCCATGATTCTGCGCTTTACGGCACCTTCACCATGCAGTTTCTTGACAGTGCAGGTATCACCGATGGCGACATCTCTCAACGTTCTCATAGTATCCCTCCTAGATCATGATTTTCGCGGCAAGTTCTTTATCCAGGGCAACCTTTGTTTCCTTTACATTGACGATCAGGTTGCCGTTTACTGTTGATACGACCATGATCGGCGCACCGACAACAAACCCCATATCCTCCAGATGCTTCTTCACCTCCGGTTTACCGCTGAGTTTCCGGATAATGTTCATTTCGCCGACTGTGGCATAGGACAATGGCAGCATACTTTACCTCCGTTGTGGTTAGTTCACCTGAACTAACTCATAATTTATAATAGTTAGTCGTTTCTAACGTGTCAATTGTTTTCGGCAGGTTTTTTGTTTCATCACACCGATTTCCTGAAAACCGTTTACAATATCTGTATGAGTATTGCCGTACGTTCCAGACTGCTGTCATTCCTGATCTCCTACCTGTTCGGATGTATCCTCACAGGTGAGATCGTTTCGCATGCAGTCGCGCACAAGCCGGCGAGCGAGCTGGGCGGATCCGGCAATCCGGGCATGGCGAATGTCATGACTTACCTTGGCCTCAAGGCCGGTATTGCGGTACTGCTTGGTGATCTGGGCAAATGCCTGCTGGCGATGGCCTTGTGCCGGAAATTGTTTGCGGCTTCCGGACGGATCATTCTGTACTATGCCGGGCTGGGCGCCTGCTTCGGACACTCCCTGCCGTTCTGGCGTCATTTCAGCGGCGGGAAAGCTGTTGCGACATCCGCTGCAGCACTGGTCATCTACTCCCCGCTCTGGGGCATACTGGCCCTGCTGTGCGGTCTGGTGACAGCGCTCATCAGCGGTTATCTCTCCCTGGCAGGCATTGCGATTCCCCTGTTCTTCCTCTTCCCCGCCTGGCTTGTCTTCGGGAAGGAATGCTTCGCACTGACCGTCATTCTCTTCCTGCTGTGCTTCTTCCGGCACTATCCGTACGGAAGAGGATTCCCGGCCGGAGCCGGACATAAAATG
>JAFWJP010000267.1 GCA_017514645.1 Solobacterium sp.
AACGCACAGGAAATGTTCCTGTGAGCCGTTTCATTCATTTTATGAGACTCACTTTGATTCAATGATCGGTAGAAAAAGCAGTTGTTATAGAAACAACCGCTTTGGTGTAAACAACCTTTTATTTGCCAAATAGTAAATGCAGGATCAATACAGGTGTTGAAACAGGACATGCATCCAGTGGATCGCTCCTCTTTCAGTGACAGATAAACTTCCGGATATCCTCTACCAGCAGTGCCGCGGAATCATCACCGAGATAGGCCATGTGACCACCCGGATATTCGTGGAGTTCCACACGATCCGGATCCAGAGCGGACTGGGCAACGGTATAGCGGACATTGCCGGCAACCGTGCAGAGATCGTACAGACCGGTCGCAAACATGATGCGCAGATCTTCATTGCGCCTCTGGGCGTTTTCCAGGGCACTCAGGCTGGTGTGAGCACTCTTGCGTTCCCATTCTGTGTTGACAACACAGTTGAGCATATCGTAGGGAACACTCGGCAGTCCGTATTTTTCCGCCAGGAGGTAAGCACCTGCCGTGAATGCCGGGGTGAACATGCCCATGCCGGAATCATCCGCAAGCACATCATAGTCCGCTTCCTGAATATGATCATTCATCAGGTAACGGCCGTCATAGAACCCGATGATCTGTCCGGGAATCGCTTTCTTCATGAAATCATCCATGGTGAACTTCAGATGATCCTTGATCAGCTGCTCTGCCGGCAGACCGGTCCAGAAGGAGATCCGCTTTGCGGCTTTTTTCACCGCTGCAGCGTCTGCGTTTCTTCCTTCAAACAGCAGTTTTGCGTATTCCGGGGCAAATGCCCATGCATCTTCCGCGGCCTGATACGGATCCTTTCCTGTATGAAGCGCATAGGTTGCGGCACAGGTAAGCAGGTTCAGTGCGGGTTTGTTGACCTGGGACATGCGTTCCGCGAACGATCCGGTCGAGAAGGCGGTTCCCAGCAGGATCACACCGCTGAGGGAGAAACCCGCAAGATGCTTGTTGCCGAGGACTGCTCCGCCGTACAGGGCTTCCAGGACAGCCGGCGCACGTACGGTACCGTAGCTTTCTCCCATAAAGTAGAGGGGGCTGTTGATGCGCTTATGGGCTGTGATCCAGTGCTGCAGGTACAGTCCGACGGCGACAGCGTCACCGTCCACGGATTCATACTCCTTCTTGGTTTCTTCGTTCAGTTTCGAGTAACCGGTTCCCGGCGGATCGATCAGGACGATATCTGCGATGTCCAGCAGGCAGAACGGGTTTGTCTCCAGTTCATAGGGCGGCGTGACCGGCGGATGCATGATATCGGGAATGCGGATCCTGTCCGGTCCGAACAAAGCAAGGTGCTGCCAGACAACACCGGAACCGGGACCGCCGTTGGTCACGAAGATCACCGGCTGGTGTTTACCTTTTGTACCAAGGTAGGCAAAGGAAGTGATTTCGGTCGTATCCTTGAAGGTTCCTTTTTCAAACAGAAAGGAATAGCTGATTTCCTGGTCGTTGATGGTTGTTTTGTCTTTCTTTTCGACAATGGTTTCCAGTTTGTCAAATTCCATGATTGATCTCACTTTCTGTGCACATCATAGCATAGAATAGTAATAGAACGATGAACGCAGGCAGGAGGAACACCATGAAGTATGATTTTGAAACCAGGATCGACCGCAAGGAACGCGGGAATCTGAAGTACATGGTATTTACACCGGATATTCTCAAGCAGAAGGATATTCCGAGCTACAGCGGGGCGGAATTTGAATTCCGCACAGCACCCTGTGTCATGGAAGTGGTGAAGGAAGCGGCGGAAAACGGCTGTTTCGGCTTTACCCTGGCAGATGACAACTACCGCAGGCACATTGCCTGGTGGCTGAAGAACGTGAGGGGCGCAGATGTAGAGGAAGCGTGGATCACACCGGTCCTGGGAACAATCTTCACGGTTGCGTCCATGGTGCGCATGATCAACAAGGATGATGGGAAGATGCTGGTGCTGACACCGGGCTACAACCGCTATGATCAGGCCGTACGGCGGATGAAGAAACCGGCGACATACTTCTCAGCAATGATCGAAAAAGACGGAAGATACGTGCCGGATTACGACGATCTGGAAGAGAAAATGCGTGATCCGCTCTGCCGCCTGTTCGTATTCTCCAATCCGAACAATCCTACCGGGCAGATCCTGATGGAAGAAGATCTGCGGAGGATCCTGGAACTGTCCCGGAAATATGATGTCACGATCATCAGCGATGAGATCTTTGCGGATGTGACGCTGACAGAGCGCCGTGTACCGGTCCTTGCGGCAATGGCGGAGGAAAGCGATAAGGTGATTTCCACGATCGCCCTGGGAAAGACATTCTCCTTTTCCGGCAACAACGCAAATGCGATCATCAAAAACCCGGAACTGCGGGAAGCGTTTGAGGAACAGAAATATGCGGACCACTTCGGCAGTATCGATCCGCTGGCATATGCAGCGCACATCGGCGGCTATACCGCAGAAGGAAAGGACTGGCTGGATGAACTGATCCAGGTGATCCGGACGAACAATAGCCTGTTCATGGACTTCTTCCGCAGGTACCGCATCCAGGTTACCGTTCCCGAGGCAGGATATGTCCTCTGGGCGGATTTCCGTTCTCTCGGTATGGAAGAAAAGGAACTGTTTGATTTCCTGACGAATGAAGCATATTTCTTCGTTGATCCGGGAGAGGAATACTACGGAACACCGTGCAATGCACGGATCTGCACCGCGGTACCGACGAGCGAAGTGCGGAAAACGATCAAACGTCTGGAGGAAGCATTTACTGCCAGGGGATTCCATGCCGGTCGTTGACAGGAACGGCAGATGGTACAATAAAGAAAACAGAAAGGGATAATTCATATGATCGATCACGCTGATGAAAACTACACATGGGAAACCATTCCGGAATTCGACGAAGAAATCGAAGGTGCTGAATCCTTCAGCAATGACGGGTCTGCTGTTTATCTGCAGTATATTCCGGATGTTGTCTATTCGGTCAAGGACAATACGGAACTGCATCTGCAGATCATCCGTCCGACATGGTACTTTGATCCGGAAAGAATCTGTCCGATCGTCATTCTGATCAAGGGCAGTGCCTGGCTGAAACAGGAAATGTACACGGATATTCCGATGTTCGCGAAACTGGCAGAGCGCGGTTTTGTTGTGGCGGTCATGGAGTACCGTCACAGCGGGATCGCAAGATTCCCGGCACAGAACATCGATGCGAAGAACGCCATCCGCTTCATGCGCCTGCATGCGGCTGAATACGGCGGAGATCCGGAGAATATCTTCCTGATGGGCGGTTCGTCCGGAGGACATGTAGCAGTGGTTACCGGAATGACGCTGGACAGCGATCTGTATGATGAACCGGACTATGATGTCCCGGCGGATATCAACGGGATCATCGATATGTACGGTCCGATGGAGATGACGATTCCCTGCGCGTTCCCGATCAATATAACGCAGGGAAAACCGGGAACACCGGAATATGAACTGATCGGCTTTGACATGAACGAGTATCCGGAAAAGATGGCACCACTGCTCGGTAAAACCTATCTTGATCACACGTTTGCGCCGATGCTCATCATTCACGGCACCAAGGACAGACTGTGCAATTTTGAGCAGACCAAGCGGTTCTACAATGATATGAAAGCGGCCGGCAAGGATGTACGCCTGGTCATGATCAAGGGGGCTGATCATGGCGGATCCGCCTTCTGGTGCAAAGAAGCGCTGGATGTCTATGAAGGTTTCCTGCGGCAGCACCTGAAGTAGAATGCAGTAATTGAAAAGGAACCAAAGGTGCATGATATGTACCCCCAAAGCTGGACAAACCAGTAAGGGGGTATTTTATATGAAATATGACTGGAAATTCAAATTGAAGTGCGTAGAAGAATACAAACAAGGAAAATGGACAGAGAAAC
>JAFWJP010000268.1 GCA_017514645.1 Solobacterium sp.
ATTGCTGAAGAGAGGAATCCCGCAGGGGTTCCTTTTTTGTTATGATAGAGACATGTCAGAAATCAGAATTGAGGATCTGGAATTATACAAAGGAAACCATAAAGTACTTGATGTTCCGGAACTGCGCATAGCAGATGCCGGGATCACGATGATCGTCGGTCCTTCGGGTGCCGGGAAAACAACACTGCTCCGGTTTATCGCCGGACTGGAAAAGCCGGACCGGGGCCGGGTGTTCTTCGGAGACAGGGATGTTACCGATGCAG
The DNA here is from genome assembly GCA_017514645.1 of Solobacterium sp. Classification (GTDB taxonomy): domain Bacteria; phylum Bacillota_I; class Bacilli_A; order Erysipelotrichales; family Erysipelotrichaceae; genus Bulleidia. The sequence goes on from JAFWJP010000268.1 coordinate 264, forward strand.
CGCCGGGAAAGCGGAAGACCGCTGTTGTTTTTCAGGACGGCGCGCTGTTTCCGGATGTACGCCTGTATGACAATATAGCCTATGGTCTGCGGGCGCTCGGACTGAGCAGGGAAGAGATCGATCGCCGGACAAAGGAGAAAGCCGGACTGCTGCACATTGAGCATCTGCTGGACCGTCTTCCTTCTTCCGTGTCAGCCGGAGAACGTCAGCGGGCGGGAATCGCCCGGGCTCTGGTACGTGAGCCGGAACTGATCCTGATGGATGAACCTTTCAGCAACCTTGACCGCTCTCTGCGGGAGGAACTCCGGGAGGAAACGGTTTCTTTGCAGAAACGATACGGCATGACCATGCTGTTTGTTACCCATGATCAGCAGGAAGCCTTCGGAACGGGAGATGACATCATGGTCATGAAGGAAGGAAAGATCATCGGCAAGCAGCGTGCAGAGGAGATGTGGAACTGTCCGGATCATGTGTTCTCCGGTATCTTTTTCCAGCGCATTCAGGTGTTCGGCAGGGACAGTGCCTTCGGCAGAAGGCTGCTGGGAGGACGGGATGGTTCAGCAGGACTGATCGCGGAGAGGATCATAACAGGCAGCGGTGATCTGCAGGGAACAGTCATCCGCATGCCGGGATTCAGTGAACCTCCGTATATGGAGACGGCAGTCGATGATGCGGTTGTACGGATACCGGTCTGTGCCGGATGTGAGCCGGGAGACCGGATCGTGTTTGATATCAGCGGAGCGGTGATCCTCTACGATGCAGAGGGCAGGCTTTGCCGGGATATGGTACAATAATAAATTGAGGTGATTCGAATATGAGCAGCTGCAGACATCTGGCTATCATCATGGACGGAAACGGACGCTGGGCAAAAGCCCAGGGAAAGCCGAGGACCATGGGACATCTTGCCGGCGCGGATAATGTCAGGAATATCGCAATTGCGGCAAATGAAGCAGGTGTGAAATACCTGACGCTTTATGCGTTTTCGACGGAAAACTGGAAGAGAAGCGAGGAGGAAGTCGGTTATCTGATGAAACTGCCGGCCTATCTGTTCCAGAAGTATATGAGAGAGTTCATGGAGCGGGGATTCCGCATCCGGACGATCGGTGAACTTGACAGGCTTCCGGCCGCTACTGCCAAGGTTCTGCGTGATGCAGAAGAAGAGTCAAAGGACAATCCGGGACTGAATCTGATCATTGCGATCAATTACGGTTCCCGCAGAGAGATCCTGCTTGCGGCGAGAAAGTACGCGGAAGATGTAAGAGATGGACGCGCCAATGATCTGGAGGAAGACGGATTCAGCAGTTATCTGATGACAGACGGGATCCCGGATGTGGATTTCCTGATCCGTACCAGCGGTGAACAGAGGATCTCGAATTACCTGCTGTGGCAGATCGCTTATGCAGAGCTGATGTTTGTGCCGGAGAGCTGGCCGGAGTTCACACCGGAAGTTCTGAACAGATGCCTGGATGCGTATGCGCACCGCGACCGTCGGTTCGGAGGTGTGCATGAATCCTGAGAAAGCCAGAACGAGAGTCATAACGGCGCTGGTGGTTCTTGCGGTGGTTCTGCCGCCTTTGGTCAAGGGCGGTATTCTGCTGGAATGCCTGCTGGCAGGTGTACTGGCCGGGGCTGCATTTGAAGCGACAAGGCTCAAGGACGGAAAACAGCGTCCTTTACTGCTCCTGCTGGTCATTGCGGCAGGGGAACTGATGGTTCATGTGAACGAACCGCTGTTCTTTGTGGTCTGTTCTTTCTGGATCGTTCTGCTGTTTGTCAGCGTGATCGTTTCTGAAGATATGACGGTGGATTTCG
>JAFWJP010000269.1 GCA_017514645.1 Solobacterium sp.
GCTGGGAACTCGAGAAGAATTCCTTGATGGCAGCAGTCAGCGGACGGATGTTCGTCAGCTGCTTCGGCGTCAGTCCGGACGCTTCCGCAATGGACATTCTCTCCTTGACGACACGCTCCATACGCGACAGACCGATCCGGAACTGGTTCTGGATCAGCTCACCGACCGTACGGATCCGGCGGTTGCCAAGCATATCGATATCATCGACGCTTCCCAGGCCGTCCAGCATCGTCAGTTCATAGTTGTACAGCGCATACATATCCGGCATTGTGATCGTGTGCTTTGTATTGAGCGGATCACCGCCGATCAGCTTGACCGCGTGACCGTCATCCGCCAGGACATTGACTTCCTGTACGCAGGCACCGACGAGCCACAGTGTGACACCGTCTTCCTTGTTTGCCATGGCGACGATCTCTTCCGCCTGAACGCTCTTCAGCGCTGCAACCGGCTCATCCGGCAGATAACGTTCAACATACAGATCACCGTCGGTATCCAGAACATCCTTACCCTTCTGGGTCAAACGTCCGAGTGCATACAGACGCGGTCCGAAGTTCAGGACAGCATTGACATTGTCATTGGTCAGAACAGCCGGTGTCGCGATGATTCCGGCATAGACCGTAACCTGTGTGCAGGCCTTGGCGATCTTCTTCGCATCTTCCGGTGTAATGACCGTACCTTTTTCCATCTGCAGGGAACCGGCATCGATATCCGTTGCCAGCACACGGCCGACCAGCGCATTCGTCCAGTCCGCACCCATGACCGCTGTCACAGGATGGGAGAACTCATGGATGAACGGCAGAGCACGGCAGTTGATACCCTTGTTGATTTCATCACGGATCTCATTGCGCGTATTCTTGTCGATGAAGACGTTCTTCTTCAGGCAGACCTTGCCGTCCGCACCGATCAGATCGTCCTGCAGCATATGGTTTTCCATACGGTCAAGAACACTCAGCTTCTTCAGGACCTTGTAGCGTCCTGCCTTTGTCAGATCATACCGGCGATAGTCGAAGAACTTGGCATCCATCAGGTTGATGGCGCCCTCGAATGTCGCGATTTCATCTGCGCGCTGGTTCTCGTACACCGACAGCAGCGCATCATGTCTTGTCTTTGTCTTGTCCGCGTTCAGCGTGTTCCCGATCTCTTCATAGTTGCCGAATACACTGGTATACAGCAGCATATAATCATTCTGGAATTCACGCTCTTCCTCCGGAACGATCACATCCGGATAGGTCTCGAAACGCAGGGCTTTCAGGAATTTCTGCATTCCTGTTGTATCGTAGGCGTCGTCGCCCTTCATCTGTTCCAGCGACATGCCGATCGCCTTGAACAGGATCGTGCTCAGGATCTTGCGGCGGCGGTCGATCGAAACATTCATGATGCGGCCCTGATCACGCTTCTTGTCATCAGACATGAACTCCAGCCAGGTACCGCGGCTCGGAATCAGTTCACAGGTATAGGTATCGTGCCCGGTGCGGTCTTCCGAAACAATGTCGAAATACGCTCCCGGGGAACGTACGATCTGCGAAACAATGACCCGCTCCGCACCGTTGATGATGAATGTTCCTGTCGGGGTCATGATCGGGAAATCACCGAGGAAAACATCCTCCCACTTGGTAAGGACTTCTCCGGTATCCTGATCGACCATCTCCAGTTCCATCTTCGCTTTCAGCGGTGCGCTGTAATTGGTCTCTCTCTGCTTGCATTCCACAATGGAATACTTCGGCTCGCCGAATTCGTAGTCAAGGAACTTCAGCTTGATATTTCCCGCATAGTTGTAAATCGGATAAATATCGTTGAAGACTTCCTTGATCCCTTCCCGGACAAACCAGTCAAAAGACGCTGTCTGGATCTCAACAAGATCAGGCAGGTCCAGACCCGCACTGACCTTGGAGTAGTCACGCCTCAGAGACTTGGGACCATAATGCACAACGTGGTATGTCTCTCTATTTTCCATTTATGCCATCCTTTCGTCTGCATTATCCGGGGTACGGAGCGTGCAGAAATCCACCCCGTATTCCCGGTTCAACTGCAATTGATAATCTGTCATTTCACGGACCTGAGGATCCAGAACCCCTTGTCCCTGTCCGCAACACTGCAGTTCCCGAACAGCCTCGTCAGCTCCTTCACAGCGCTTTCCGCACCGTGCTGGCGCCGCATGACCGCCAGGAAAACCCCGCCTGTCCGCAGATGCGCATGCGCTTCCGCAAACATGCTGTAGATCTTCTGCTTGCCGACCCGGACCGGAGGATTCGTGATCACTGCATCCGCAGAAAACGCGATTTCCGCGAATCCGTCGGAAAGCAGTGTCTCAACGGAAACACTGTTCTTCACAGCGTTCAGTTCCGTCAGTTCCAGAGCCCGTGAATTGACATCGGTACCGACAACGCGGCAATCCGGGAACAATGATGCAAGCACCACCGAGATTACCCCGTATCCGCAGCCAAGATCGATCACCGTACCGCGGAGATCCTCCGCAGCAGCGTTTTTCAGCAGCACCTGGGTGCCGTAATCCACGCCTTTCTTGGCAAATACACCGTCATCGGTCGTAAAAACATACATACGGCCTGAAAACCGGAACGAGTGATCCTTCCGGTTTGTTGGAAGACTGCGGTTGTCGGTATAGTAATGTGACTGTGCCGTAAAAACCACATCCTTTCAAAGGCCGAAAAGCCGAATATGATAATTCGGCTGATTTCGTGACTGTTGTGATCAGTAATTACTTAATCTCAACGGAAGCTCCTGCCTCAACCAGCTGAGCCTTGATCTGCTCTGCCTCTTCCGGTGTGATGTCCTTCTTGATCTCTGCAGGAACGTTGTCGACCAGCTTCTTCGCCTCAACCAGTCCCAGACCTGTCAGCTCACGGACAACCTTGATGACCTTGACCTTTGTCTCACCGAAGGATGTCATTGTGACTGTAACGCTTGTCGGGCCCTGCTCTTCAGCCTCTGCCGGAGCAGCTGCAACAGCTACCGGTGCAGCAGCGCTGACGCCGTACTTCTCTTCAATTGCTTTGACGAGCTCATTCAGCTCGAGGATCGTTGCTTCATCAAGATATGCAAGAATCTCTTCCTGTGTTAACTTTGCCATGGATTCATTTCCTCCCTTTCCTTAGGCAGCTGCCTCAGCAGCCTCTTCTTTTGTTTCCTCTGCATTTTCTGCAGGTGCGCCGCCGTTTTTCTGTTCAGCGACTGCGTTGACTGCACGCGCGAACTGTGCGACAGGTGCCTGCAGTACAGAAAGCAGCATCGACAGCATACCCTCTCTGTTGGGCAGAGCTGCCAGTTCATTCACGGTGTCTGCGCTGACGACTTTGCCTTCAACGACACCACCCTTCAGAACCAATGCCTTGTGCTTCTTTGCAAACTGTGCGAGAACACGGCTCGGCGCGGTTTCGTCCTTTCCGAACATCAGTGCGTTCGGGCCTGTCAGATACTCTTTGAGATCACCCAGTCCTGCTTCCTCAGCTGCTCTGGCTGCCAGCGTATTCTTGTAGACTTTCATCTCTACGCCTTCAGCACGCAGCGTTCTGCGAAGCTCGGTGATTTCCGCAACTGTCAGACCACGGTATTCCGCAACAACGCTCGAAGAGGAATTCTTGAGTCTGTCACCGATCTCGGCAACGACACTCTTCTTGGATTCCAATACCGCCTGATTCATTGTTTTATCAACCTTTCCAGTTATCGCATACCTGTGTATAAAAAGCCCTTACTGACAGTAAGGGCTTCGAGTTTAAAAACGTTAAACTTTCTACCTCGGTAACATAATTAAGGATATACCCGTTACTGTCTCTGGTAATTGATAACGTGTATATTTTAGATGGATTCTTCAGCAGTGTCAATAGCCTGCTTCCGTGTTATTATCTCTTCGTATTCCGGGCAGGATCATCATATAATATTGACTTGTCAAGAGAGGATTCAGCGCCATGAATACTGATATCTGCAGAGAGATCCTGCACAGCGAACAGCTCACCTGCGTCATCGCGGATGAAAACAGAATCGTACTGAAAAGCGCAGGCAAGGGGATCCTGCCGATGCTTGAGATCCTGGACCTGTACCGCAGCGGTGCCTGCAGACCGATGTACCAGGCGGACAAGATCATTGGGAAAGCAGCCGTCATCATTGCGGCGGAATGCGGCATCCGGGAGATCTACGCCGATGTCATCAGCCACAGTGCCCGGGAGATCGCCGAACGCAAGGGTATCCGTATCACCTATGCACAGGAAGTCGAAATGATCCTCAATCCCGCAAAGACGGCGGAAGGACCGTTTGAAGCTGCTCTGCACGATGTCGATGAAAATGATTTCGACCTTGTGCTGGAAACGATCCACCGGACACTCGATCGTCTGGGGATCCGGTACTGAAAAAGCTGTATATCAACAGCTTTTTTTCATAGATACCGGAATCTGCACCACCTGTCCGTTTCTGCTTTCGCTGCAGCATGCAAAAAACCACCTGCTTCCGCAGATGGTTTTCATGTTCAGCCAAGCGACTGCGTTGCCTTCTTGAGGAAGCGCAGATAGATCACATACGCGATCAGCGACAGGATAAACGCCGCAGCCAGCAGGATCGCTTCCACCGGCAGCGCATCAGCACCGGTCGGATCTCCCTTCATCGTAAACCAGAGAACCGCCCCGTTCAGCGCAATGCTGACGATATAAGCCAGTACCGTCCATGTCAGAGCCTTTCCGCCAAGCATGCCCAGTCCCGGCCGGTTCATCTGCTGTGCAACCGAGATCACGCCCTTGATGATGAAGAACTTCACCAGCATTTCCGCGATATTGTCCGCAATCGACAGGATCGTCGGCAGCGGTTCATTCAGGGTCAGGGAACTCTTGACAGAACCGATGATGATTCCCAGAACGACCCAGAGCAGGGCCGAGCTGAATTTCGGCTCATCCTTGGCTGCCTTCGTAATTCCCAGCAGATGAAGAATAAACGAGAGAAAACCGCATACGACCAGCGCAACAGCCAGTCCCAGCAGAACCGGTGAATCGTATTTGAGATTGATCGTTCCCCCGTCCAGGATCGAACCGCCCTCTCCGGCCCGCTGAATCGTTCCGGCAATGAATGAGATCAGCAGCGCCAGCAGTGACAGGATCTCTGCGGCATAGATCCGTTTGATGCCCTTTCTTGCATTTGCAAATTCCATCGTTATTACCTCTTTTTCCTCTCTATTATGAATCATTTCACAATCATCTGCACTATGTATTTGCAGGGAAAGAAACAGGACCGGTTACTGATATGTACCCAGAAATCTGGACATATTGAATAACTAAACGATAGCAGAATTTGAGATGGATGTTTCTCTGTATTTTACAGGAGACATCCATTTTGTTTTCTTTTGTATCCGATCATTGTTGTAATAGATAA
>JAFWJP010000270.1 GCA_017514645.1 Solobacterium sp.
ATACCGCCGCTATCAGACCTATGTCCGCAATTACGACGCCGAAAAGCCGATCCGGAAGGTTTGCTGCGGACCAAATACGGGCGACTATGAGTGGACGGAAGGCGTGATGAAGACCTGCTTCCGCCACACGCCGGAAGGCGCTCACGGCTTTATGGATCTTCTGTCCCTTCATTACTACACCATTCCGGGAGAAGAATGGGAGCACAAGGGGAGTGCCACGGAATTTGATGAGGCCGAGTGGTATAAGACGCTCAGGAAAGCACTCTATATGGATACGATTGTGACCAGGCACTCGGCGATCATGGATCAGTATGATCCGGAGAAGAAGGTCGGAATGTCCGTAGACGAGTGGGGCAACTGGTTTGATGTCGAGCCGGGCACAAATCCGGGCTTCCTGTATCAGCAGAATACGGTGCGCGACGCTCTTGTCGCGGGCATAACCCTGAACATATTCAACAAGCATTGTGACCGTGTGAAGATGGCGTGCATCGCCCAGATGATCAACGTGCTTCAGTCCGTGATCCTGACGGATGGCGGGAAGATGCTGAAGACTCCGACCTATCATGTGATGCATATGTTCCGCCACCACCAGGGTGCGGAACTCCTCGAGAGCTCTCCTTGCGGAGCCGGCACTGTCGGCGAAGGGGAGAATGCCGTTCCGGAAATCACCGAATCCGTGTCGGAGAAAGACGGCGTGATCACTATTACGCTCAATAACCTGTCAGACAGGGACGCAAAGGACCTGGAGATCATCTTTACCGGCGATGCGGCGAAGACGGTTGCGGAGGCCCGCATTGTGGCTTCCGGAGATTATCACGATTACAATTCTTTCGAGGAACCGGAAAAGGTGAAGGAAGAGGAATTTAACGGGGTGAGCGCAGACGGCAGGGTGCTGAAGGTGTCCCTTCCGGCGGCCAGCGTAGTGGAAATCCGCGTTAAGTAATGAATCGTTACACAATATGGTTATGATAACAGCTCCTGTCAGATTATCCGGCAGGAGCTGTTTGTCTGCAAGAGAATCCCGGCAGGGACATCGATCACGGATTCGCTGCTTCCGATACCAGGTATTTGAAGCTGAGTCGTATTTATGCTATAGTAGCTAACGATATTCGCTGCAGACAATGAATTTCGTTCAGCCTGCATGCAGTTAAACTAATCAATTGCCTCCGGCAATGAACTGGTATATCATAGGTACGTTGTCCGGCCGTCTGGTCATAACTATAAAGAAGCGCCGTTTTGAGGAGTGTGCGATGAGTCTGTTATACAATCTTCTGATTCAGCCCCTTGTGCTGGTCTATGACATCCTGTTTACACTGGCTTACGGACTCATAGATAATCCTGTCCTGTCAATCGTGGCTCTGAGCATCGTGATCAACTTCATAGTCCTGCCTCTTTACAGGAAGGCGGATGCACTGCAGAAAGCCGAACAGGAAAAAGCAAAAAAAATGAAGCCCTGGATCGACCACATCCGCAGACATTTCTCCGGAGACGAGAGGTTCATGATTCAGTCGACCTATTACAGAATTGAGCATTACAGTCCGATCAGTGCGCTGAAAGAGGCGGGACCGTTATTTCTCCAAATCCCGTTTTTCATTGCGGCCTACCGATATATCTCCACGATTCCGATGCTGGAAGGCGCAACGTTTGGCCCAATACGGGATCTGCTGAAGCCGGATGGCCTGATCGTGATCTCGGGTTTTTCAGTAAATGTTCTGCCGATTCTGATGACTGTCATCAATATTATTTCCGGTGTGATCTATTCCAAAGGCGGACCGCTTCGCCAGAAAATACAGATCTACGGTACGGCGCTGATCTTCCTTGTTCTGCTTTATGACAGCCCTTCCGGCCTGGTGATCTACTGGATTATGAACAACCTGTTTTCACTCGGCAAAAACATCTACGATGCCTGGAAATCGGATAAGAAACGCTTTCTTCCGACTATATTCTTTATCGTAATCGCCCCCTTCATCGTGAGGGGGATGTTCACCGGGAATATCATAACCGTCAGGGATTATTTTATTGCCGAGATCATATTGTCGTGCGGGCTTGTCCACATCATCGTGACGATTCTGACGCTCTGTCATGTACCGAGGCCCGGCATCTTTCGCAGGTCACAGGAATCCGCAAAAACGGGCAGGCAAAGCATTTTGCCTGTCCTCATTCCGGAGCTTGCATTGACCCTGCTGCTTGGCCTCTATATTCCTTCCACCGTAATAGCTTCTTCACCTGTTGAATTCAGGGGAGTGCTGCGGTTTGAACTGCTGTCGTATACCGCGGTGGTGTATGCGGGGCTGCTTCTGATCTGGACAACCGTGCTTGTCCTGGCCCAGGATGGGAGCAGGCGCAATATCCTGACTCTAATCCTGTGGTGCCTGCTTGGCGTTGCCCTTGTGAACCAGTTTCTCTTCCCGGCCCAGACCGGCACGCTGA
>JAFWJP010000271.1 GCA_017514645.1 Solobacterium sp.
CGGAGGTCCGGCGTCTCGGGACAGTCAGCTGCTGAACCCGCTGATGAGTGCTCAGCAGATCCACGCAGTTGTGCTGTCCGGCGGCAGTGCCTTCGGACTTGGGGCTGCAGACGGTGTCCAGCAGTACCTGGAAGAACACGGATACGGCTATGATACCGGGTTTGCCAAGGTTCCTCTGGTTGTCCAGTCGGATATCTATGACCTGTCAGTCGGATCCCCGGAAATTCGTCCGGACAAGGCAATGGGCTATGAAGCCGCCAGAGCAGCGATGGAGAGACCGAACTATCAGGATGGAAACCACGGAGCCGGCTGCGGCGCTTCCGTGGGAAAGATCAGCGGCATGGGTACAGCGATGAAAACCGGAATCGGCAGCCATGCGATACAGATCGGCGATCTGCAGATCGGGGCGATCGTGGTTGTGAATGCCCTGGGAGATGTCTACGACTGGAAAATGGGACGACAGGTTGCCGGTCTGCTGGATGAAAGCAGAACGGAACTGCGCAGCACAATGGACCGGATGTGCGCTTCCATCGACGTGAAGGATAATAAGTTCATCGATAACACAACGCTGGCCGTCATCGTGACCAACGCAGCGTTTGATAAAGCACAGCTGTGCAAGATCGCGGGAATGGCACATGACGGGTTTGCCCGTTCGATCGATCCGGTACATACTTCGGCAGACGGTGACAGTATCTACGCATTGTCGGTCGGTGAGATCAGGGCGGACATGGACCTGGTCGGCACACTCGGCGCAGAGGTGCTGAGTGAGGCGGTCCTGCGGGCGGCGGCTTCGGCAGACAGTGCCTATGGACTGCCGTCTGCCGGGGATCTGGGATTTCTCTACTTACAGGAAAAAGACTGAACGGAATCCATATCATCAGAAAAGACACAGGAGGATCTATGGAACTGTATCACGGCAATATTGTTTATTCGAAATCAGACACGGAACTGGCTGTGCACAAAGACAGCTGGATCGCGGTGGACGACGACGTTGTGGAAGGCATCTATCCGGTGATTCCGGAGAAGTTTGCCGGCATCCCGGTGGTTGATCACGGCGATGATCTGATCATTCCCGCATTTACCGATCTGCATGTTCATGCGCCGCAGTATCCTCAGCGTGGACTGGCAATGGATACGCTGCTGTATGAATGGCTGAACAAGTACACATTCCCGCTGGAAGAGAAATACGCGGATCCGGAATTCGCACATGCGGTCTATGATGCGTTCGTGGATGATCTTGTGGAACACGGCACATTGCATGCGGTCATCTTCGGTACGATCCATACTGAAGCGACCGGATATCTGATCGAAAAACTGGAAACACTCGGCCTGCGTGCGTATGTCGGCAAGGTCAACATGGATACGGACAGTCCGGAAAAACTGTGTGAGAATACACAGGAATCCCTGCTGGAGACGGAAGAATTCATCAATCGTTATCTGGACAACCGTACAGCACGGGTGATCCTGACACCGAGGTTTGCGCCGACCTGCAGCTGGGAACTGCTCACGGGACTGGGGAAACTGGCAGAGAAGTACAATATGGGTGTGCAGACGCATCTGGTGGAATCCCTGTGGGAGGCACAGGAGTCCGTAAAGCGGTATCCGGACTGCGGCAGTGATACCGGTATCTATGAAAAAGCCGGTCTGCTGGGACACGGACCGTTTATCGGCGCGCATTTCATCTATCCGGCAGAAGATGATATCCGGGTCATGAAGAAGTACGGTGGGTTCGCTGTGCAGTGCCCGGAAGCGACAACCAATGTCATTGCCGGTATTATGTCGACAGCCGCACTGGCAGACCGGGGGATCCGGCTGGGGCTGGGCAGTGATATTGCCGGAGGTCATAATCTGGCAATTTATACCCAGATTTCCAAAGCTGTCCAGTTCTCCAAGATCAAGACATTCTATGAACCGGAAGTCAACCGTCCCATCACATTTGAAAAAGCGTTCTATATGGGCACGAAGGAAAGCGGTGCCCTATTCGGGAAGACAGGCAGTCTGGAACCGGGATATGCGTTTGATGCACTTGTGATCCATGGAATGTCGGATCCGTATCAGAAGCTGACACCTTCGCAGGAAGCAGAACGATTCTGCTATTTCGGTGAAACCAAGCATATCAGGGCACGTTATCTCGGAGGAAGGAAGATCGGATGAAATATACAGTTAAGATCGGCAGGGACAACAATCTGTACGGTCTGGATAAAGACCTGTTTGAAGCAGGGGAGACCGTGGAATTCTGGTTTATGGTTGCCTCTGATACCGACTATACCATTACATCAGAGCAGGTAAAGCTGATTCCCGGAAATGTGGACAACGGCGCATGGCACTGGTCATTCATTATGCCGGAGCGTGATGTGATCGTAAACATCTCATCCAGAAATACCATGACCGCTCTGCCGGATCCGAAGGGATGGAACAGATTCCGGAAAAAGCACGGGAATGCGGCCGGCATCTGCCCGGAATGCGGTGCAGAAGTGGAAGAAGGGCAGAAGTACTGTCATGAATGCGGGAGGAAACTCGGATGATGAAAACTCCAGGTACACAGACGATTGAAACAGAACGGCTTGTACTCCGGCGGTTTGTGATTGAAGACGCAGAGAATATGTACCGTAACTGGGCATCGGATCCGGAGGTAACGAAGTACCTGACCTGGCCGGCACACAGCAGCGCAGAAATCACTGCGATGATCCTGAACGAATGGATCAAGCAGTATGAACAGAGTGATTTCTTCAACTGGGCGATCGAATACAAGGAAAACAGGGAAGTCATCGGGACCATTTCCGTTGTAAAGCTGTATGAAAACATACAGGCGGCGGATATCGGCTATTGCCTGGGAAGAGCGTACTAGGGCAGGGAGATCATGCCGGAAGCGCTCCGGGCTGTCATAAACTATCTCTTCGAAGAAGCCGGAATGAACCGCATTGCCGCAACCCATGACCGGAACAATCCGAAATCCGGGAGGGTCATGGAAAAAGCAGGAATGAAATATGAAGGAATTCTGCGTCAGGCCGGTCTGAATAACCAGGGTGTCTGTGATGAAGTATGGTACAGTATTCTGCGGTGTGAGCGGCAGATATAATTACAGATGATCTCTGCCGGCGGTCTGACCGGGAGTTCAGAAAGCCGTGAGCACGGAAAAGGGAGTGTTTCATCACTCCCTTTTTTCTTCGTCATGAAGGCTGTCTGCAGACAGGAAACAGGTATTATTCAGCCGCTTTTGTCATGTGACGCAGTCTGCCGGTACCGAGTGTCAGTACAAGGTAGCCTTCCGTATCCGGACTGACCAGATAGACCGTACCTTCCTGGTAGACAGGAATCGCTCCGTAGTCTTCACTGACCAGGATCCGTTCTGCTTCGATGAAGTCATTCCATCTCTTTTCGTCATCTGCAGCGTCTTCTCCCTTGGCCGCCTTGTATGCCAGGTCATCATAGACTTCATTGGTGTATCTGCCGCCGTTCATGGAAGACGTGGACGTGAAGAAGTCGATGTAGGACTGCGGATCGGCATAGTCCGGTGCCCAGCGGCACAGGCACATCTGGAAGTCATTGCCGAGCATGAATTCGATGCGGGATTTCTTGGGCATCGGTCTCAATGTGATGGTAATGCCTTCACAGGCTTTCTGGATTTCAGCCTGCATGTTTTCGGCGACTCTTGTCAGTTCGTCGGTGTTGTCGTAGATAAGTTCAATGCTGGGGTGGCCGCCGAGTTCCTCCACAGCCAGTGCATAGTATTCTGCGGCTGTTTCCGGATCATAGGATGTCATATCGCCGGCTGCTTCCCGGTAATCCCTGCCGTCCGGACCGTTTGCCAGACCGGCCGCCACAACGCCGTCCGCTTCGATTGCGCCTGTTTTCAGCACGTTCTCGCAGATTGTTGCCCGGTCGATGGAATACGCAATGGCTTTGCGCAGGTTGAGGTTGGATGCGATGGGATCGTTCATGTTCGGCATGATCCACCAGGTTGCGGCTGTCGTATTGACGGTATAGCCGGGATCGCTGCTGTAGGTTTCTGCCAGTTCTCCGCTGAGCGGGATGACATCCAGATTGCCGGAAAGGTATTCCATGGAGGAAGCCTGCTCATCCTGCAGGATCCGGATCACCATGGTCTCCTGCGGATAGTTTTCCGCATCCCAGTAGTTTTCGTTATGTGTAAAGGTGTATTCACTCCCGGTAACCCAGCCGGTCATCTTGTAGACACCGGAGTACAGCATATCGTCTATGGTCATGGCGTAATTGTCACCCTTGCTTTCAACGAATGCTTCATTCAGCGGTGCCAGCATCGCTGTGGATACATAGGAGCCCAGGAATGCGCAGGGAAGGCTGAGATGGACAACAAAGGTCTTCTCATCCGCAGCTTCAACACCCAGATCCTCCACCGGTGCTTCACCCAGATAGACAGCATCTGCGTTGACGATATGCAGGGAATCCAGGATATAGGCGTATTCAGAACCTGTCTCCGGATCGGCAAGCCTTCTCCAGGAGTAGACAAAGTCATCTGCTGTGATCGGTGTTCCGTCGGAATACTTGATTCCCTCACGGAGATGGAAGGTCCAGGTCAGACCATCTTCGGAAATATCCCATGTTTCTGCCAGATCACCGGCAACTTCTCCGTCTGCATCGTACTGCGTCAGTCCGGACATGCAGAGTGACAGCATATCGAAGGACGCTGAATCGGTCGCCATGGACTGGTCCATCGTTGTAATATCGTTGGCAAATGCGATCGTGATCGTTTCTGATCCGGCTGACTCGGTTTCAGGAACATCAGCGGTACTGCCGCAGCCGATCATCAGGCCGAGTGCGCATACCGCAGAAACTGTTCTGGCTGTCTTCATAATTCTTCTCCTCGAATATAAAAAGCATTGTAGGGTATTGCGCGATATTACAAAAGTGAATATTATTCATATTAATCATGACAAACTGTCATACCGGAGGGACGATGAAGAACACACTCAACCGCTATGATATCTTTCTTAAAGTTGCGGAAACCGGGAATATTTCCCGGGCTGCGGAAGCTCTGCAGTATACACAGTCCGGAATCAGCCACGCTCTGGGCTCTCTGGAAGAAGAACTGGGGATCCGCCTGTTCGTCAGAGCGAACAACGGTGTATCGCTGACAGCCAACGGAGAACGGATCCTGCCGTATGTACAGGAACTGGTCAACCGCAGTGAAATGCTGAAACAGGCCGCATTCCGGATCAATCACGCAACAGCCGGAACACTCCGGGTAGGCAGCTTCAGCAGCGTAACAGCGCTCTGGGTACCGGATATGATCAATTATTTCCTGAAACAGTATCCGGACGTCCGGATCGAAGTGCTTGACGGCAACTACGATGAGATCCGGGACTGGCTGATCCACGGCAGGATCGACTGTGGGTTTCTGTCTTCCATCAGTGCAGAAGGACTCAGATTCATACCCTTGTACGAAGATCCTCTGTATGTACTGACTGCGGTCGGACATCCCCTGGCAAAGAAGGATTACGTAACGCTGGATGAGATACTGGATTATCCGTACATCGCTGAAGCACCGGGATCAGACAACGATATCAACCAGCTTCTGGAAGGCGCAGGAAGAAAGCCGGATATCCGCTACAGTTTCCGTGATGATACCCTGATCGGTGCATTCGTGGCCGGAAACATCGGCATTACGATTTCTCAGTACCTTGTGCTGAAGGCAACACCTTCGAATACAGCAATGATTCCGCTGCGTCCGGAAACCCGGCGTACCATCGGGATCGGAATGTCCCGCGGTCAGAATTCCGTGCTTGTCAATCTGCTGGTCGATTATATGAAAGACTATTGTGCAGACTATGATCCGGACCGCTGAGATCCGCTGATAACATACACAGAAAGGAGACAAAGATGTACCTGTTTGTATGCTATGAAAAATGCAGTACCTGCCGCAAAGCCGAAACATGGCTCAGGGAACACAGTATCGTCTATACAAAACGCCTGATCGACAAAGAAAATCCTACGGTGGAGGAACTGAAGGAATGGATTCCGAAAAGCGGCAGGGAACCGCGGCAGTTCTTCAATACCTCCGGTAAACTGTACCGGGAACTGGATGTAAAGAACCGGCTGAAGACCATGTCCGAGGAAGAGATCTATGAACTTCTGGCGAGTGATGGCATGCTGGTGAAACGTCCTGTCCTGGTCGGTGATGATCTGGTGCTGAGCGGTTTCCGCGAAGAAGAGTGGGCTGAAAAACTGATATAGGCAGACAGAAAACGAGGGGGATCCCTCGCTTTTCGATAACAAAAAAAGAAGAGCTCACGCCCTTCTTAATCCCCTTTGAGAATTTACAGCTTCACTACGTTGGATGCCTGAGGACCGCGGTCACTCTGAGTAATGTCGAATGATACTTCCTGGTTTTCCTCAAGTGTGCGGAAACCGTCAGCTACAATTGCAGTGTAGTGAACGAAAATATCCGTACCGTCTTCAGTTGTAATGAATCCGTAACCTTTCTCAGCGTTGAACCACTTAACCTTGCCTGTTGCCATTTAAAACAAATCTCCCTTTCAGATATTTGTGAATTCACAAACATCACATTTACAATAGCATCCGCTTACTGAAACTTCAAGGGATAGAACGAGAAGTTTCCGTAAGGATTCGACCTTGCGGGAGGTATTTACTCCGTCTATAATATATGCATAGGCGCTGAAGGAAAGAGTAGGTCCGGAAGCAGGCAGAGAGAGTGCATGGTTGGTGGAAATGCACGCTGTGAACGTACTGAACATGGCTCCGGAGCCGGTACTGTGAATGGTGAGCAGTATCCGTTTCCCGCGTTAAGGGTGAGAGTGGTCCGCGTATGCGGACAAGATAAAGGTGGTACCGCGTGCAAGACGTCCTTTCGGGGATGTTTTTTTATGGAGGATACAGAGATGGAAAACAAGGGTAAGTATTATTTGACGACCGCAATCGCGTATACGTCCGGAAAGCCGCATATCGGCAACGAGTATGAGATCGTACTGGCAGATTCCATTGCCAGACGCAAACGGCAGGAAGGCTATGATGTCCGCTTCATGACAGGTACTGATGAACACGGCCAGAAGGTGGAAGAGAAGGCGATCAAAGCCGGGAAGTCCCCGAAGGAGTTCGTGGATGAAGTTTCGGACATCATCAAGGAACAGGATGCGATCCTGAACATTTCCTACGATAAGTTCATCCGGACGACGGATCCGTATCACGAGAAGCAGATCCAGAAGATCTTCCGGAAACTCTATGACAAGGGTGATATCTACAAGGGACACTATGAAGGTCTGTACTGCCATGAGTGTGAGTCGTTCTACACCCAGAGCCAGCTTGTGGACGGTAAATGCCCGGTCTGCGGCGGAGAAGTCGTACCGATGCAGGAAGAAGCGTATTTCTTCCGTATGAGCAAATACGCAGACCAGCTGATGGAATATATCGAGACACATCCGGAATTCATCCAGCCGGAGAGCCGGAAGAACGAGATGATCAACAACTTCCTGAAGCCGGGTCTGCAGGATCTGTGCGTGTCCCGTTCGACATTCAAATGGGGGATCCCGGTTGACTTCGATCCGGGTCATGTCGTTTACGTCTGGATCGATGCACTGTCCAACTATGCGACCGGTGTCGGTCTGGACATTGACGGAGATCAGGGCGATCTGGCGGATGCGTATGCCAACGGTAAATTCGGTGTCGGAGAGATTCCGGAGAACGGGCATGGTATGTATGAAAAGTACTGGCCGGCGGATCTGCACCTCATCGGCAAGGATATTGTACGTTTCCACACCATCTACTGGCCGATCATGCTGCTGGCGCTGGATATACCTCTGCCGAAGCAGGTGTTCGGACACCCGTGGCTGCTGGTCGGAGATTCCAAGATGTCCAAGTCCAAGGGCAATGTCATCTATGCGGATGATCTGGTGGATATGTTCGGCGTTGACGCTGTCCGTTACATCATGCTGCACGAGATGCCGTTTGCCCAGGACGGTCATATTACCTATGACCTGATGATGGAGCGCATCAACAGCAACCTTGCGAACAACCTGGGCAACCTGGTCAACCGTACACTGGCAATGCAGAACAAGTACTTCAACGGTCAGATCATCAATCCTGCTCTGGACGAGCCGGTGGATGAAGAGCTGAAGGCACTGGCCCTGAAGACAGCGGAAGATGTACAGGCAAGCATGGATACGCTGCATGTTGCGGATTCCATTGATCATATCTTTGATCTGCTGAACCGTACCAACAAGTACATTGATGAGACAACACCGTGGATCCTGGCCAAGAATCCGGACCAGATCTCCCGTCTGGCTACGGTGCTGTACAATATGCTGGAAGCGATCCGTTTCGCTGCTGTTCTGCTGGAGCCGTATCTCCCGGATACATCCGCCAAGATCCTGAATCAGCTGAATACCGATCAGCGTGATCTGGATTCCCTTGCCGTATTCGGCAATCTGGAAACCGGACGCAGTGTGACAGACAAGCCGGAGATCCTGTTCAAGAGACTGGATGAGAAGGAAGTCATGGCACAGGTTGCGGCTCTGGAAGAGAAGCAGAAGGCAGAAGCCAAGAAGGAAGAGGAGAAGAAACCGGAGATCGATATTGAAGAATTCGGCAAAATGGATCTTCGCGTAGGCAAGGTTGTTTCCTGTGAGAAGCACCCGGATGCGGATTCACTCCTGATCCTCAAGGTGGATCTCGGTGAAGGACAGCCGAGACAGATCGTCTCGGGTCTTGCCGGAAGCTATACAGCAGGTCAGATGATCGGCAAGCATATCGTTGTCGTTGCCAACCTGAAATCAACGGTACTCCGCGGCGTGGAGAGCCAGGGAATGCTGCTGGCAGGCAAGGAAGACGGACAGCTGGCTGTCGTTGAAGTCAACGGCCTCAAGCCCGGCACAAAGATCATGTAAAGAAGAAAAGGGACAGCAATGTCCCTTTCTTGACCGGAGGTATTATGACATTTGCAATCATCGACAAGCAGGATGAACTGTCCCGCTTGATTGCGGAAAAGATCCGCAGCGCCATCTCCCGTACAGGGGAAGAAGAGACTAAGGGCGTCCCGGATACGGTCTTTGTTGTCGGCGGAGACGGTACGCTTCTTTATGCTGTACATCAGTACATCAACGAACTGGACCGCGTACGGTTCTACGGAATCCATACCGGTACGCTTGGCTTTCTGACAGATTACAAGGACAGCGAGCTGGATGCGCTTCTGGGGGACTATATTAATGGAAACGTGAAGGAACAGGATTATCCGCTGCTGGAGATCACTGCGGGCGAGCATATCATGTACGGTCTGAACGAAGTCCGGGTGGAAAACATGGTGCGTACACAGGTGATCGATGTGATCATCAACGGTACACTGTTTGAGACATTCCGGGGTACGGGACTGTCTGTATGTACACAGCTCGGCAGTACGGCGTACAACCGTTCTCTTGGCGGTGCTGTGGTGGAGGATGGTCTGGATGTTCTGCAGATGTGTGAGGTCGCGGGAATCCATCACATCAAGTTCCGTTCGCTGGGCGCGCCGATCATCCTGGGCGGCAATGCACAGATCGAACTTCGCAGCAAAGATTATGAAGGGGCGATGATGGGGGCGGATTCGGATCTGATTGCCCTGCATGAAGAGAAATCCCTGCGCATACGGAAATCGGAACGGAAGGTCCGGATGCTGAAGGGAAGAGAGATTCCTTATTTTTACCGGCTCCG
Source organism: Solobacterium sp. (assembly GCA_017514645.1). GTDB lineage: Bacteria > Bacillota_I > Bacilli_A > Erysipelotrichales > Erysipelotrichaceae > Bulleidia. The sequence goes on from JAFWJP010000271.1 coordinate 9,679, forward strand.
GAGTCTGTTTTGAGAGAATGTGGTAGAATGGTAGTTACATGAGAAACTGGCATTCAATGTATGAGATCCTGCGGTTCCCGATCGGCGTTATGGTTTTCGCCGCTTTTCTGGTGGGAACCGGCAATCTGTTCATCAATCCTGCGTTTGATTCGCTGTATTCGATAGACAATACCTATGTTCTCCGTACAGCGGAAGCGATGTACCGGACAGGATCCTTTCTGATCGTCAACTTCCCGGTCCTGTTCCTTTTCGGTATGGTATCGCGCAAGGGTACAGGAGGCATTACATCGTTGTCCGCGTTTGCAGGATATGCGGCCTTTATTCTGTTTACCATGTACTTTTCCAGAAATGACCTTCCCGGCTGGGCTTACAGTTCCATGCTTGGTATTTCTTCCACCAGCCTGAAGATCAGGGAAATGATGAACGGTGTCTATTATCCGCTGCAGACAGGATTGATCGGTGCGGTCGGTGTTGCGTTCATTACACTGCGCAGTTTCAATACGACCCGGGTCAGGAACGATTACGGACTCTTCTCGTATATTTCCCGGGAAGTATCGGCCGTGATCGGGACAGTGATCCGTGCGGCGCTGTTCGGCGCAGTGCTGGCGGCTGTATGGACATTCCTGGTTTCCGGTGTTCAGTATATGATCAATTACATAGCGGCAGATACGACGAACCCTGTCAAACTGGCTGCCTATGGTATTCTGGACCGGGGACTGAGTGTACTGAACCTTGGAACCTATATCCGTTCACCGTTCTGGTACGGTGCGTCCGGCGGTACCTGGGTAACGATGGCAGGCGTAAGTGTAGCGGGTGATGTCAACATCTGGAGAGCACAGACAGCTGCGTCTTCGATCGGAGGATCTACCGGCAGATTCATTACGCCGTACTATATTCTGAACATGTTTGCAGTACCGGGACTTCTGCTGGCGCATTATACGCTCCTGACAGACCGGATCGAGAAGCGCAGGCTCAGGCTGTACTATATCCTGATGGGTCTGATGTCCATTGTCATGGGTACGCTGCTGCCGATCGAACTGACGCTGCTGTTTACAGCACCGCTCCTGTTCGGGATGCATCTTGCCTATACCGGTCTTCTGTTCGGTGCACTGCAGGCGATGCATGTCTATCTCGGTTTCAATTATGCGGCTTCCGGAACGATGGCGGTCAATCCCGGTACACTTGTGGAGCTGCTGACGTATCTGCATTATCCTTCTTTGACGGTCATGGTCCTGAAACTGCTGGCGGCAGGTGTTGTGTCATTTGCAGCATATTTCTTCATGACACGGTATTATTATCGGTATCTGGCAGTGGATATTTTCCGTACGGATGCGCTGAAGCGGCTGGTTGACGGTGTGATTGAAGCGGTCGGCGGAATCGACAATGTCAAACTGACAAACTCATCGCCGGGCCGGCTTGTTCTGACGCTGTTTGATCCGGCGAAGATGGACGCCGCAAAGATCCGGAAACTGGCATCGGTACGGATCTACGAAACAAAAGCCGGCTATGCAATCACCTTCGGCGCTGCCTCTACAATGATCCGGCAGGGAATAGACGCAAAGATGCGTTCGTATGTCCGTCAGGTCTGATGTTGGCAAACCGAGAAACCGGTGCTATAATAAAAGTCCATCTTTATGAAGTGTTTAATGAGGAAAAGTAAATCTGTTCTGATTGCCGGACTGATGACGTTATCCCTTCTGGGTTTCAAATCCGATGAGTTTTCGCTTGGGGATCTGAAGAACTACGAGAGGGAGTACAAGTCCGAGTCTGTCGGAGCCTGCTCCGTCTCCAGTACGAAGACGTATGAAGATTACCGGGCAATCACGGATACTTCATCAAAACAGTACAGGTTCATCCAGGAACATATGACGGTGGATGAGACAACCGGCATGCTGTATGACGAAGACGGATTCATCGGTGTGGCGATGGCCTGGGGCTTCGGCGATATCGGCACAAGATACTATGTTGTCCTTGATACCGGCATTATCATTCCGGTTGTGAAGGTGGACGCCAAAGCGTTTGTGGATGCGCCGAACGGATGCAGTCATGCGGCAGATGCGAGTGTCATCGAGTTTGTCATTGATTCCGGAAAAGCGTATGAATACTTCGGCGGCGGAAACGGTCTGGCACTGAACGGAAACTTCAATAACTATGAATTCCTGAACGGACATATTCTGGATATTGAGCTGGTTCTGGACGAAAAACTGGAGGAAGGTGTTGTCTACGAGGTGGAAATGGCCGATACGGTCAAGGAAACAGAGACGTCGGACGGAATCCAGGTCGTTGAAGGCGGATATTGATGAAAAAATGATCCTTCCGGAAACGGAAGGATTTTAAGTGGAAATACAGGAAGCAGAATGCTCGTTAACGTAAACACAGCAGAAGAAAAAAGAAAGATCTCCCGCATGATCCTGGAGGACCTTACGGAATGGTTCGGTATTCCCGAATCAAGAGAGCAGTATATTGCGGAAAGTGCAGATATGACGATGATTGCGGCTTTTGAAGACGGCAGAGCTGCTGGATTCCTGTGTTTGAAGGTTACCGGAAAGGACACGATGGAGATCGCAGTCATGGGTCTACGGAAGGAATACCATCACCGGGGTATCGGAACTGCACTGGTCAGGGAAGCAGCAAAGACGGCTCACAGCCTCGGATATTCTTTCCTTCAGGTAAAGACCGTGCAGGAAGGAAAGTATCCTGAGTACGATCTGACCAACCGGTTCTATCAACACTGCGGTTTCAAGGAGTTCGAAGTGATGCCGGAACTATGGGGCACGGACAATCCCTGCCAGATCTATGTCATGTCATTAATCTAATAAAAGCACCTGTTTCAGTACAGGTGCTTTATATGTCTGTCAATGTGCCGGAACAGCAATCCTTCGCAGAGCAGGTTCCAGCCGCGGCACGAGTACGCATACAGCACACATTTTAAGAAAATCACCCGGCAGGAACGGGAGTACGCAGGCTGCCAGTGCACCGGACAAAGGCATGCCGGTGTACAGCATGAACCATATCGTACCAACGGTATACAGCACAGCATTGCCGCACAGCATGCCGCTCATCAGAACAGCGGTACGGTGATATCCATCACGGTTCCTTCCGAAGCGTTCATAGATCCACCCGGAAAGATGAGCCAGCGGCAGATAGCCGAAGATATATCCGTCGGTCATGCCGAACAGTACGGAGATTCCGCTGCTGTAGTTGGCGAATACCGGCATTCCAAGCGCGCCGACAATAATGTAGACAGCAGCAGCGAGTGTACCCAGCCGGCTTCCCAGCAGAGCACCGCTCAGCATCACAGCGAGTGTAGCGAGCGAAATGGGGACATGCGTTGCCAGCGGTACGGCAACCGGTGACAGAACGCAGATCACAGCGGCCATGACAGCTGTCATGGCAAGGTCTTTGACAGTGAGTTTCATATTGTTTCCTCCTGATGCAGGGTAAAGCCTTATTACAATACTCCTTTCCGGGCAGAAAGGGAAGAATCCGGAGGGTTCAGTTGTCTTCAATGATAAGTTCCTTCCGCTGAACTGACCTGAGGAAATGCAGGTACAGGAGTACAGCCGTAAAACAGCACAGGACATCCGTGACCGGAGTTGCAAGAACGATACCGTAAAGCGGGATCCGGTGACGGAAAACAAACATCAGCGGAATATCCAGGATTCCTTTACGCAGGATGACCAGCAGGAAAGAATCACTGCCTCTTCCTACAGCCTGAAAGAATGAGATCAACGCATAAGCACAGGCAGAGAAAGGACCGCCTACACAGAGGATCCGCAGGAACCGGGCACCGAAATACAAGGAATCTCCTCCATGATTGATGAAAATCCCGATCAGCTGCCGTGCAAATATCATATTGGCAGTGAGGCACAGTGACGCAAGCACGACAGAAGTAAGCATCGAGGTCTTCAAAGCGCTGCGCATGCGTTCGTAGTTCCTGGCTGCGAAATTGTATGCCAGCAGCGGCAGCACACCCTGCGTTACACCGCGGACCATGCAGTGGGCAAGCATATTGACCTTCTTGGCAACACCGAGCCCTGCCTGCGCCTGTGTCCCGCAGTCCGCCATCAGATTGTCCAGAACGGCATAGGAAATGTTCTCAAGCAAAGTCATCATGCAGGCAGGAAATCCGGCAGACAGAACAGAACGGATCACGGACCAGGAATACTGCCCGGACCGGATGCCAAGGGAAATAACGGTATGGTTCCGTATTGAACGCAGCAGAATCAGGAAGTATACAACAGAGATGAAATTTGAAAGGGCTGTGGCTAAGGCGGCGCCGGTGACTTCGTTTCCTTCCGGAAGAAGAACAAACATGAACAGCGGATCAAGAACGATGTTGAGCAAACCGCCTGCCGCAACACCGACGCTGGCGGTAAGGCTTCTTCCTTCTGCGCGGAAGAGTGCCGCAAGCAATGCGTTCATGGAAGCGGCGACACCGCCGAAGACAACCGTGATGAGAAGATACGTGCAGGCATAGCTATGTACAGCGGGATTGCGCCCACCGAGGATATTGATATACGGATCGAGCAGCAGCCGTGCGCCGAGGGAATACAGCAGTGTAACAGTAATGCATCCCCAGAAGGCAAATGATGACGCAGCCATTGCGCGATTGCGGTGTCCGCTGCCGAGAGATCTTGAGATCACAGCTTCCGCACCGACACCGAACAGGTTGGAAACAGCCGACAGAAACATGAAAGCCGGCATGCATACCGTGACAGCAGTGATCTTGACATCACTGCCGGCCATACCGATGAAGAATGTATCAGCCATATTGTAGATGACCAGAATGATCTGACCGAGCACGGTCGGTACTGCCAGTCTTGCGACTGCCTGGGCTGCCGGCATGTCCCGGAAGATCCGGTCGCTGTTTCTTTCTGCCATGGTTTCCTCCTTGATGCACGCATTATAGGCAGACAGAAGAGAGACCGTCTAATACAGGATTTCTGCATTATAATAAATATTATTTATGATAAAAGGGCTGTGCAGAAAATCAGGCGATGATTATATGCTGAACACCGCGGCAAAGCAGGGATAATTATAAAATAATACAAATATTAATGAATTATAATATAAATATAATGTATGCATATTTCGGTGCCGGCTGCCTTTGCCCGCTCCGGAGTGGTCTATAATGTTTCCATGAAACTGCCTGAACGTTATCTGGAACATATACAGGAATTGCTCGGAGAGGAATATCCGGCATATCTTGAGGCGATGGAACAGCCTCCTGCTGCAGCACTTCGGATCAATACCTCACGGATCACTGCGGATGAATTCCGCGGAATCACTCCGTTTCCGCTGAAGCAGGTTCCCTGGTGTACCGAGGGGTTTTACTATGGTGAGCAGGAGCGCCCGGGAACTCACCCGTACTATGCTGCAGGGGTGTATTATCTGCAGGAGGCGAGCGCAATGATTCCCGGGACATTACTGCCGGTGAAGCCGGGTGACCGGATCCTGGATGCCTGTGCAGCACCGGGCGGGAAGAGCACACAGACCGCATCCCGAATGAACGGAACAGGTGTGCTTCTGTGCAATGACCTCAGTGCGTCCCGGCAGGCAGCGTCACTGCGCAATCTGGAGCGTGCCGGTGTCGATCATGCCTATGTAACATGCGAAAACGCACTGGATCTGGCAAAGAAACTGCCGGGATACTTTGATGGTATTCTGCTTGATGCCCCGTGTTCCGGAGAAGGAATGTTCCGCAAGGATCCTTCATTGATCAGATCCTGGAAGGACGGTATCAACGAGGAGTATGCGATTCTGCAGAAGGAGCTGATCAATGCCTGTGCGGATATGCTGCGGGACGGGGGATATATGGTGTACTCAACCTGTACATTCTCGCCGAAGGAGGACGAAGAGGTCGTTCTGGATCTATTGGCGAAGCATCCGGAATGTACGATCGTGAAGACCGCGGCATATCCCGGATTCTGCCCCGGTGTTCTGCCGGGTACGGAGAACTGTCTGCGGCTGTATCCGCATCACATTGAAGGGGAAGGGCACTTTGCGGCTTTGATCCGGAAAGGTACGGGGGAACGGGCTGAGAGAGAGGTCCATACAATGAATCATCAGCTTCCGGAATTCTGTAACGCTGTCCGGAAAGATCTTTCGCACAGAGAGATCCGGAAGCGCAATGGTCAGTGGTATGCACTTCCGGAGGATCCGATGCCGGTGTCGCTTCGTTCACTGCGTACAGGTCTCTTTCTGGGAACAGAAAAAAGAAACGGTTTTGAACCGTCCCAGGCATTGGCGATGACATTGTCTCCAGATACGTTTGAGCAGTGTATGGATCTTGATCCGGAGGATGAGCGTGTACTGCGCTATCTGCGCGGTGAGACCATCTTTGCGGACAAGGAATATCATGGCTGGATCCTCGTATGTACCAACGGCTTTCCGCTCGGGTTTGCCAAAGCATCCGGCACGATGCTCAAGAACAAGATCGATCCCGGCTGGCGTCGTCAGTGATTCTGTGCCCGCTGCTTGGATTCTTCGGCACGCTGTATCAGGTCATCCTGATGGCCGAAGGCGATCTTCAGACCGGTATACATTTTATAGATAACGTCGGTCCGGAAACTGCGGAGCGTTTCTTCAGAGAGGATCGTATGCCACTCAAAGAGGGAGGCGATGGTACCGGTGTACAGGAGGATCTGTACGATATGATCCGCCAGGATGCGGTAGTCTTCGTCGCTCATGTGGTGGATGTGCATCTTTGCGGCATCTTCGATCAGGGACTGTATATTGATCTCCACGGCTTCTGCAGGAAGCAGGCCATAGTTCCGGTCTGCTTTTTTCTTGACGGACAAGGCGGCCTTCATTTTGGAGGGGAGACTGCCTTCAACAACGATACGGAATGCGCGGATCAGGAAGGTACGGATCTGTTCGGCAAGGCGGCTTCTTTCCTGTTCATCGAGCATCAGACCGGTGTGCAGTTCCGCTGCCAGGGGATCCAGCACCAACTCAAAAGCCAGTCCCTGGGCTGCTTTCTGCAGGGTACTGTCCTTGACTCTGTCCAGATGAAGATCACCGAGAAGATCGATCAGTTCCATGGCTGTCCTTTCTGTGTTTTTATTCTACTATATTCCCTGCAGGCAAGGGTATCTTTTGGTAGAATGGGATCAGACCGGAGGCATGGCTATGAAACCAATCACGGAAGACAACGGACGGTTCGCAGCAACCGGGAAGAAGCGTTTTACAGACAGAGATACAGCCAGAACTACGTTCCGCAGCTTGTTGAAGACCGCAGAAAACAATCCGGATGAGTTCTTTGTACTGTCGTGCTATGGTGTCGCCGGCAGTGGGAAATCACGGCTGCTGCAGGAATACAGGAAGATGCTGGAAGAGGATCAGGGACATCATTATGTCTGGGCGTCCTATGACTTTGAGAACGGCAGTGCTCCGGCACAGGTGATCCATCAGCTGTATCATCAGCTGGAAAGGAAAGGTCTGGTGTTTCCGCTGAGTGCAGCTGCCGAGCTGACCTTCAATGAGAAGAGCGGTGTACCGGTCTATGAAAAGGTCAAGGAAAAGGATGTACTGGACAATCCGATGCTCGGGATCCTCGGGGATCTGGTACCTGGGGTATCCGATCTCGTTTCTGCGGTAAAAAAGGGAAAAGAGCTCTGGTCGGCCGTAGAGCCGTACTACAGGAAGCTGAAACAAGTGTGGGATGAGGATGAGAAGAGACTGGCGGAGGAACTCGGCAGGATCAGACAGATGGAACCGAAGGAACTGCTGATGTTGATGCCGGAGTTCTTCCGGATGGATCTGCTGAGGAATATCCATTCCTTCCGGGAACAGAGTGTCTCCTTTCCGTTGGTGATCTTCTTTGATACATTCGAGAACTGTGTGAATACCTATGAAACCAAAGGATTGCCGGTAAAGGCTGATCAGTGGCTGAGAAACGATATCATCAAACGTCTTCCGGGGATCTTCTGGGTGATCGGCGGACGAGAGAGGCTGGACTGGGCGAGAACAGACAGTGTGTATGAAGATATTGCAGAATGCGCTCTGGATGAATTCAGTGAAGAGGATGCGCGAGCATATCTGAGCTATGCCGGTGTGCCTTCCGTCCTGCATGAGCACATCTGCCGCATATCCCGCGGAATGCCGCTGCTGCTGGATGTCAGCGTCGATACATATTATGAAGCTTCCTCCGGCGAGAGAACCGTTACCGTGCAGGACATCGGTCTCAACAGTGATGATCTGATCCGGACGTTCCTGCAGTATATGAACAATGCGTACAAGGAAATTGCGTTTGTGCTGGCACTGTTCAATCAGTGGAAGGATGAAGATGCCCGCAGAGCACTGCCGGAGATCCTTGGTAATTCTTTCCGTATGAGCGATTATGACCAATTCCTGGAACATACCGTTGTCCGTAAGGACAAGGAAGGGCGCTATTACATCCATGATGTGATCCGTAGTGTACTGCTGGACTACCTCCGGAAACAGGAAGACAGCAGTCTTGTCCGCGGTGTGCGTGAATACCAGGCAAAGCAGTATACCTTGGCCGCCAACGCAACCTTGCAGGAAACACTGAATGCAAGGAATGATCTGGAAGAGCTGAAAAAGCAGCAGACCGGCAACGATGAAATATGGAGGGAAACAGAAAGGAAGAACCGGGAACAATTCGCCAAATACGAAGCCATTACCGGACCGGGATGGGGACCGAAACGTGCGTTGTATACGATGAAGAAACCGGCTGCAGTACCGGCAATCAATTCCATCCAGGACCATCCGGCGCTGGGAAATGAACTGGGATTCACCCGGATCCGGAAAGCCGATGCCGGCCAGAAGTACGGAGCCAAGATCAAAGTCTATTCCGGGGAGACCTATGAGATCTATATGTACTTTGGAAATGCCTGTTCGCCGGGTCTGAAGGAAAAGGGCAGGATCAAAGGACTGCGGGCCAGGGGATCGGTACCGGGAGGGATCCTGAAACCCGGAGAAGTACGTTCCGTTCAGGGCGGGTTTATGACAGACAATACCGATCCGGACCATGTCTGGAGCGATGTATATCTCTGGGTGGAAAGCCCGGTATACTTCCGCTATGTGAAGGACTCTCTGAAGCTGTATTATCAGGGTGCATTGACCGGGAATCCGGTCCTGCTGGATCCGGCAAAGTTCTTTACCAGGGAAGGAATACAGATCGGCTATGATGAACGTCTGAACGGAGAGCTGCCGTGTGAAGATGAACATTCGGGAGGATATCTGACGTTCCGTCTGGAAGCGATGCCGGCAAAGCAGAAATAGTCGATCACAGACCGTAACAGCATAATGAACTGTGATACAATAAGTACGAAGGGATCACCGGTTACGGTTGTCCTCTGAGTTAACGAAAAGGATCGCTGATGATATGTACCCCCAAAACTGGACAAACCAGTAAGGGGGTATTTTATATGAAATATGACTGGAAATTCAAATTGAAGTGCGTAGAAGAATACAAACAAGGAAAATGGACAGAGAAACCGGAATGGGCAACATGCAGTGACG
>JAFWJP010000272.1 GCA_017514645.1 Solobacterium sp.
AGCATATCCTCTTCCTTTTTGAAGACAATGCTTTCAACCGTCCGGACCTGATCCGGTGTCTCGGCATAGGAATTGGAGCAGAACGATCCGAAATCATGCGTACCAAGGAAGATGCGGGAAGCTTCTTCCATCCTTGCCGTATCCAGCGGATACGGACACTGATAGGCTGTATGTCTCGTAAATATATCGTATTCCCCGGTGTGGATCCGGTAATCATACTGCTTGCGCAGAACACTGTAGCGCGCATGGAAGAACTCATTCTTCTCTTCTGCCGCAACGATCCGGATATCCTCGGGCAGCACGCTGTTGAGCGCACTCTTCCATTTTTTCTCCGGCAAAGGACGATCTGTATCAAGGTGAATGACCTGTCCTCCTGCGTTTACACCCGCATCCGTCCTTCCCGCACCGATGATCCGTATCTGCTCATTCGTGATCCGGAACAGAGCGTCTTCCAGAACCGACTGGACCGATGTTCCGTTCTTCTGCGTCTGCCAGCCGCAGTAGGCAGCCCCTTCATAGGCAACTGTGCACTTGATCCTCACGGAAGTATCCTCGCCAGAACGATCACGCCTGCCAGAACCGCATTTGCTCCGACAACGGTCAGCCAGTCTGCCGCACGCATATGCAGCACCTTGTAGCGTGTACGCTTTTCACCCGGCGCATAGCCGCGTGCTTCCATCGCGTTCGCCAGATCATCCGCCCGCTGGAATGCAGACACAAACAGCGGAACGATCAGGGAAAGTATGGCAGCGATCTTCTCCGAGAACCTGCCTTCCTTCATATCCACGCCCCGGCTTTCCTGTGCCTTCATGATCCGCATCGTTTCCTCGATCAGATCCGGAATAAACCGCAGGGCAATACTGATCAGCATCGCAATCTCATGCGCCGGAACACCGATCTTCGATGCCGGCATCAGAAGATCTTCAATACCAAGCGTCATGTCCAGAGGCTTGGTCGTCGCAGTCAGACAGGTCGTGATCATGATCATCAGCAGCAGCCTTACGACGATATACAATGTCTGTGCTACAGCACCTGTATAGACAGAGAACTTCCCGAGTGTAACCAGAACCTCACCCGTACGAATCATCAGACAGTTCATCAGGAACAGAAAGATCATCATGACAATCATCGGCTTCATTGATTTCCAGATAAAGCCGAACGAAAGCCTGGACAGAAGGATCGTACCTGCCGCAATCACGAACAGTACCGCATACCCGATCCAGCCGGCCGGAATAAAGACGGCAATCAGGAACGCCAGCATTGCGATGATCTTCGCCCGCGGATCCAGCCGGTGCACCGGAGAATTCAGCGGTATGTATTTTCCCAGTACAAAATTACCCATGTCTCTTCACCTGCCGGGCGATGCATTTCGCCAGAGCACTCGTCGTATTGATTTCCTTCGGAATATCAAAGCCTGCCTCCCTGAGCGCATCACAGGTACGTATGATGGCCGGCGGAAGAATATTCATACTCCGGCAGATGGATGAATCCGCAAAGAAATCACGGGCACTCATATGCGCTGCCGCCTTCCCGTCCGCCATGACCACGACTTCATCGCAGTATACAAACACCTGCTCCATATCATGCGTCACGATAATCACGGTCTTGCCGCGTTTCGTGTTCAGTGTACGGAACAGTTTCATCATCTCTTCGGTTCCCCGCGGATCCAGTCCGGCAGTCGGTTCATCCAGCACCAGAACCTGCGGATCCATGGCCAGGATCCCGGCAATCGCTGCCCTGCGCTTCTGACCGCCGGAAAGCTCCAGCGGACTGCGTTCATCATACTGCTCATCAAGACCGCACAGACGCAGCGCTTCCTTTGCCCGTTTCTGCGCTTCTTCTTCACTCACCCCGAAGTTCTTCGGTCCGAAGGAAACATCCTTCAGCACCGTCTCTTCGAACAGCTGGTATTCCGGAAACTGGAAGATCAGCCCAACCTCACCGCGGAGTTTCTTCAGCCCCTTTGGTGCTGTACCGGCTGTGATCTCCCTGTCCATGACGCGCACCGTACCGGATGAAGGCAGCAGAAGGGCGTTCAGATGCTGAACCAGCGTACTCTTGCCGGAACCGGTCTGACCGATGACAGCTGTCATCTTCCCTTCGGAGAATTCCAGATCCACGTCATCCAGCGCCTTGAATTCATACGGAGTTCCTGCACTGTATATATGGCTTACTTTGTCGAACGCAATCGGCATAATTCCTCCACTGCACCTTCGATCCGCAGCGTTTCATCCAGACGGACCCCGTACCGCTTCAGTTCTTTGGCCAGTTTCATACTGAACGGAATGTCCAGACCCGTCTTCCGGATCCTGTCCTCGGAACTGAACACCGCTTCCGGTGTATCGCTCATGACCAGTTTCCCTTTATCCAGCAGAACGACCTGGTCGCTCATGCTGACTTCCTCAATATCATGTGTAATCGACAGAATCGTCAATGACCGGTCTTCATGAAGCGTCCGGATCACCTGCTTGATCCTGTCCTTTCCCTGCGGATCCAGCATCGATGTCGCTTCATCGAAGATCAGGATCTCCGGAGCCATTGCCAGTACACCGGCGATCGCTACCCGCTGCTTCTGACCGCCTGACAAACGGGACGGTTCACTTTCCAGATAGGACGTCATACCGACTTCTGCCGCAAAATGCTCAATGATGCCATCCATCTCCGCCTGCGGAACACAATGGTTCTCCAGACCGAAGGCGATATCATCCCGGACCGTAGATCCGATGAACTGATTGTCCGGATTCTGAAAGACAATGCCGATCTTTCTGCGGATCTCCAGCAGGTTTTCCCGTTCCATCGCAATGCCGTCGATCAGGATCGTTCCGCTCTTCTTGTCCAGGAGACCGGCAATCAGCTTGGCAGCTGTCGATTTTCCGCTGCCGTTTCTGCCGACGATCGTGCAGTACGTCCCCTTCTCCACGGAAAAACCGACGTCCTCGACCGCATTGGTCTGTCCGTCATAGCTGAACGTCAGGTTTTTGACTTCTACTGCACTCATAGCGGGAACCCCTTTATTATAGACATAAAAAAAGAAAAACAAAGCCCGGATTCCTCCGGGCCCTTAGTCTTTTTGTTACTCTTCGATGCGGTATCCTTCGTAGATGCCGTTCAGTGCGCAGACCTGATTGGCCACGTTGTAGATATCGCTCAGGATCTTTCCCTCGGAAGTGAAGAACTTCCGGGTGATGACGATCTCGAACGCACCGATCGCCTCCGTCTCAAAGCCGTTTTCCTTGGCGATACCGACATACTTTTCAGTTGTCTCGCGGTCCGCAAACTTTGCTTTGTGGGACATTGTGATCAGTGTATCTGCCGGATACTGACGGTTGAATTCAGGATTGCGCTCAAACTGAGTCTCGATGAAATCCGTATCCAGGAACGGATACAGGTCCTTCACTGCCGCAATCTCCGGCTTGAGTTCCTTTTCCTCTTCCTCTTCCAGGTCGATGAAGTGAACACCTTCATCCTCTTCGTCTTTATTGTCTTCGTTCTCGGTGATGACCTTGGCGGTAATGACAGCCGCAGCTGTGACCGCAGCTGTTACAGCAGCCGTCATCAATGCCGCAATGATACTTCTGCGAAACATAGTGTTTACCTCTCTTTCATATCATTTTAAACCTGTTTCGGTTGTTTGATGCGTGTTTTCTTTGAATCTCTATTCTTCGACCGATGCGATGAACAGTTCCGGATCACCGCAGGACTCCAGCAGAGGCAGCAGTTCGCTGTAGCGGATCTTCTTTGTGATGATCACATCACCGTCTATAACTTCCGCAGCACTGCGGAAAGCCTCCGCTGCTGAAGTACGGATGTAATAGACTTCTTCCGTAAGATCGTTGTTCAGCGGCATTTCATAGCAGTGTCCCGCTGTACGCTCTCCTTCACCGATACTGATGATATCCTGTACAACTGCGTGCGCTGTCGGGTATCTTCCTGCTCCCTGTCCGATATAGCTGCTGGGACCGAGCGTCGTGCTCTGCGCAGTCAGTCCGTTCAGGTTTACGGATACCGATGCCAGGAGATTGGTATTCTTCAGCATCCTTGGCATGACGCACAGTTCCGCATGATCATCATACAGTCTGCCCGAACCGATCAGCTTCAGTGTATGGTTGTTTTCCCGGGCATAGGCGATATCTCCCGCACTGACGTGACGGATACCCCAGCAGGGAATCTTCTCCGTATCCGGCAGAATACCGAATCCGGCCGCAGCGCTCAGCGCGACCTTGTACCGGGCGTCATATCCATCAATGTCATCTGTCGGATCTGCTTCAGCATATCCCGCTTCCTGCGCTTGTTTCAGCGCATCGGCAAACGGACTGCCCTGTTCCGTCATCTGACTCAGGATATAGTTTGTCGTTCCGTTGATGATACCGCTGAATGACGTTACTTCATCGATCCTCTGCAGACGGATCAGTTCATGGATCCAGGGAATTCCTCCGCCGACACACGCCTCATAGCGCAGGTCACAGCCGTTCTTTTCTGCCAGATCCTGCAGCTCCGCGTAATACGCCGCAAGCATCTTCTTGTTTGATGTTACGACATCGTATCCGGCTTCCAGAGCCCGTCTGACATAGGTATGCGCAGGTTCCAGTCCGCCCATGCACTCAACGACCAGTTCGATATCCTCTTCGGCAAAAACCTCTTCCGGATCAGCCGTAACACGGGAATCCGGATGTGCTGCTGTATTTCTGACAAGAACCTTGGCGACCTTCCCGTATTCCGGATGTTCATCCATGATATCCAGAACACCCTGACCGACAACACCGCAACCCAAAAGAACGATTTTCATATCATTCACCTCTCAACCAAATCGTACCATCGCTGACCTTTTCATTCAAGAACAGGCATATGCTATAATCAAACAGGGCTATTATGACAAAACGGCTGAGAAGAGGTGTATCCATCGCTATCATTGTATTCGACATCCTGATGGTGGTGTTTTTCATCGGTGATGCATTCGCTTCCGGTGATTTCCGGCTTGATTTCATCATGACGTTCCTGTTCGCTGTGCATGCCTTCCTGAACATCGACTACATCAGCTATCTGACCAAGGATATCCAGGAAGAGGAACAGCAGGAGAACCGGATCCGGCACTATGAAAGCAGAGTCAGATATCAGGAAGCCCGGCAGGAAGAAGAGTTCGATACCGAGGAACTGATGGAACTCCTGCAGAAGAAGAAGGAAGAGTACACGAACAAAGTACAGTAA
>JAFWJP010000273.1 GCA_017514645.1 Solobacterium sp.
ACTCCTCTCGAGTGGAGAGAAATGAGGTCTCAGATTCAAAACTGATATTTAGTTGTCCAACTTTTGGGGCTCAGTACATGAGGAAGGTCTTTTCAATAAAAAAGGGCTCTGAAAAGAACCCCAACATAATCATTATATATGAAAAAAATTTATAATAAAAGACTGTTTCTTCTATTATGAATTGTTATTCTATAGGTGAAGATGAAAGAGACGCTGCAGAAAGTGAGGTCTCATTGTATGAAGAAGGTACTGCTCGAATATTCAGTGTAGTTTCCTTCGGTAAGCGCAGACAGCCGGGGGAAACACAACAGAAAAAAAGGATCGCTATCCTTGCCCCAGGCAGAAAAAGCAGAAAGTGAAGTCTGCATTCAGGACAGACCAATGGACAGTTTAAAGTAAAAACTGAATATCTCAATATTCCGCAGGAATGCGGAAGAAAAAGAAAACAGTTCTTTCGCAGAAAAATGAGTCTGCGGCAAACAAAACCGGAGTAAACCGGTAATGCAATAAATCCGGAGCGTCCGTAAAGCACGGTGAAAAGAAAGCCGTTAAAAACTGATAAAGGAAGAAGATCCCGCTTGATGATTCAGTGAACCGAAACATAGAATGCCGCGGGATCTTTTCTTCTGTCTGGCAAACATCGGACGTCAAGGTATAATAGAAGTGTCAACACCGCTCTTCAATAAGGAGGACAATATCATGCATTATGTAATCACAGGTTTCGGCTGTGCGGGTTACTATGCGGCAAAGACGATCCGGGAACATGATCCGGACGGAAAGATCACTGTTTTCAGCGAGCATCCCTATGCCCCGTATAACCCGATGCTGACAACGTATTACGTTGCCGGGAAGATACCATTTGAGGCACTTTTTCCCTTCGGCGATCTGGAACAGATCAGGGATGAACTGAAGCTGGATCTGCAGACGGGAAGACATGTCACAAAGGTTCATGCGTCTGAAAAGACGGTTGAGCTGGACGATGGGGACAGGGTAACGTATGACAGGCTGCTGCTGGCGACCGGTGCGAGCGCGTTTGCGCCGCGTTTTGAGGGACTGGATCCGGCAGAAGCGTTTTATATGCGTACCGTGGAGGATGCGCTGAAACTGAAGGAAACGCTGGATACAGGGACATACCGTACAGCGCTCGTCGTCGGTGCTTCCATGGTCGGCATCAAGGTCGTGGAGCTCCTGAACAACAGAGGAATTGAAACGACCATGGCGGATATGGCACAGAAGATCTTCCCGCTTGCGGCGTATGATGATGTGGCAGCGGAGATCGAGGCGCGGATCAGGGAGAAGGGTGTTCATACAGCACTCGGCTGTGCACTGCAGAGAGTGGAGAAGACAGAGAACGGCTACCGGTGCTTCCTCTCCGACGGCAGTGTGACAGACGCGGAACTGATCGTTCTCTGCATCGGTACAAGGGCGAATGCATCGCTCGTTGATCCTGCAGAGATCAAGGTCGGCAGAGGAATCGTCGTGGATGACCGGATGGAAACAAGCGCTCCTGATGTATACGCAGCCGGTGACTGCAGTGAAGGACATGAACTGCAGAGCAGTCAGAACATGATCATCGGTCTCTGGGCCAATGCGGCGCATCAGGGAACGACAGCCGGCGCGAACATGACCGGTACGACTGCGGAATTCAGCGGAAACTTCCTGCACAACATCACACACTTCATGGATATGGACTTCATCGGCTTCGGTGACAACCGTCTTGAGGGAGAAGTGCTGACATCGGGCAATATCCATGAGGGTCTGTTTGTTAAGGCGGTCCTTCAGGACCGGAGGCTGGTCGGAGTGAATATCCTGGACAATTACCGGATCAGCGGAGCGATCAAGAATTATCTGTACCGGATCATGGAAGGCAGCGCTAAGGAACTGTCACCGGTGCAGAAGGGAATCCTGATCAAGGAAGGACTGAGACCTTCGTTCATTGAAAAACTGGAGGGATATACCGATGAAAGCCGTTGATCATATGCACGGCAAGATACCGGGAAGTGAAAGCGGCATTGAAGTCAGGCATACACAGTGTGATATCTGTACACCGGGAATGCACTGCGGTCTGGATGTCCTGGTAAAGGACGGAAAGATCATCAAGGTGGAAGGCACGGAAGGATTTCCTGTCAGCAACGGTCATCTGTGCACCAAAGGTGCGGGAAACCGGCAGTATGTTCTCCGGGAAGACCGGATCCTGACACCGCTCAGGCGCACCGGTGAACGAGGAGATGGGAAGTTCGAACCGGTTTCCTGGGAAGAAGCGCTGGATACCATCAGCGCGAAGTTCCTGGACATCAGGGAGAAGTACGGTGCAGATAAAGCAGCGTTCTATTCCGGCTACGGCAAGTATTACCGTTTCATGTTGAGAAGGTTTGCCAATGCCTTCGGTTCACAGAATTACGGGACAGAGTCCAGCGCCTGCTTTACATCCGGCTGGATGGCCTGGCAGATCGCATCCCGGAGCGCAATGGGCATGAACATGCCGAATGCGGAACTGCTCATCGGCTGGGGTGCCAACGGGTTCCATTCCCGCTATCCCATGGTCCGAAACGAGATCGCCAACAAAGAGAAGAACGGGATGAAGATCATGATCGTGGATCCGCGGATCACACCGGCTTCCCAGAGACTTGCGGACCTGCACCTGAGACCGCATCTGGGTACAGACGGCGCGCTGGCACTGTCCATCGCTCATGTACTGATCAAGAACGGCTGGGTGGATCTTCCGTATATCGAGAAGTATGTTCACGGTTATGAAGAATACAAGGCATACGTACAGCAGTTTACACCGGAGAAAGGGGCACAGCTGACCGGTGTTCCGGCAGTGGATATCATTGCGGCAGCGGAGCTTATCCACAGCTGTAAGGGCATCTGTATCCCGGAGAGCAGTACGCTTGGCCATCACCGCAACGGTATGCAGAACTACCGGGCAATCATGTCCCTGCTGATCATTACAGGCAATGTGGACGTGAAGGGCGGACAGCTGCCGGTCGAGTTCAGCTTCATGGAACGGGCCTGCGGATTCCATACGGATGAAGAGGAGTTCATGGATGAAAAATGGCCCACGGATGCTCCGAAGGCCATCGGTGCAGAGGAGTTCCCCCTGTGGTATTACCTTAAGGGAGACATGCAGGCAAACAAGCTGGCCGACAATATCCTTGCACAGGATGATCACTCGGTCAGGGCGTTGCTGGCGCTCGGTATGAACTACCGGATGTTTACAAGTGATCAGCGCTATATCGAAGCGCTGAAGAAACTGGACTTCTTCGTGGACGTGGATCTGTTCATGACGGATACGGCAAAGTACGCGGACATTGTGCTGCCGGCGTGCAGTTCACTGGAACGGGAACAGTTCATATCCTATCCGGGAGGACTGGTCTGGTACCACGGCAAAGCTATTGAACCGCTGGGTGAAGCGAAGTCCGATCCGGACATCCTGACCCTGCTGGCAAGGAAGATGGACCTGGATGATGATCTGCTGAAAGGGGGCTATGAAGCCTGCGTGCGGCATATCATCCGGGATCTGCCGATGGATCTGGATGAAATGAAGACAGAGAAACCGGTCAAACTTCCCGGTGTGAAACCCTATGTATTCGGCAGTACGCTGGAACAGGGTCTGCATACACCGAGCGGAAAACTGGAGCTGTATTCAGAGATCATCGCTGCGCATCCGGAATGGGGTCTGGATGCACTGCCGACCTATACACCGCCGTATAATCCGGATCCGGAAGCGTATCCGTTCCGCCTTTGTGCCGGAGCGCGGATTCCGAATGCCCTGCATTCCCGTCTGCACGATGTTCCGTGGGAGAGGAGTCTTCTGCCGGAACCTTCCGTGGAAATGAGTCCGGAAGATGCAGAGAACCTGGGTGTTGAACTCGGGGATGATGTAGAGATCGTAACAAACATCGGTTCGCTGGTATTCAAGGCGATACCGACCGCAACCATCATGCCGGGTGATGTGTTCATCTATCACGGATACCGTGAAAAGGATATCAACAGTATTCTGGACGGAACCAATCTGGATCCGTATTCCGGATTCCCGGCTTACCGCAGTGCCTACTGCAATATCAGGAGGGTATCATGAAACTGAAACTGGAACTTGATCTGTCGAAATGCTGTGCATGCGGAGCGTGTGCGATTGCCTGTATGGACCAGAATGATATTGACCTGTCAACGGGAGTGCGTCCGTATCGTACGGTATTCCGTCAGGAGACATTCCGTACAGGAGAGATCGCCTATTACTCCATGGCCTGCATGCACTGTGACAATGCGCCGTGTATTACTGCCTGCCCGTCCGGGTGTCTCTACAAGGATGAAGAGACGGGTCTGACGCTGTATGACAATACCCGCTGCATCGGCTGTCACAGCTGTGCCATGGCTTGCCCGTTCGGTGCACCGACATTCGGACCCGACAACAAGATGCGCAAGTGCGACGGCTGTATCGACCGGATCCGGGCAGGTCTGAAACCGGCCTGTGTCAAAGGATGTACCTTTGATGCCCTGCAGCTGGTGAATGCGGATGAGAATCCGGTACCGCCGGAATACTCGCTGGTTGCGGCATGTGCGGTGCTCTCGGACAGCCAGAAGTAACTTAACAACTGAATACTGTATTTCGAGCACAGTCTCCTAAAGGAAACCATGGATTCTGTGCCTGAGCCGTACGGCTCACGGGTATCCGGAGAAATCCGCGTGCCTTCCGTGTTTGAAAAGAAATACCTGCTTCTACCTGATCAGGCAGTTCTTTTCGGCACTGTCTGATCTTTTTTATGAACGGAATGAAACTGAAACAACTGCTGCTGTGTGCAAATCTTGCGGTACTTGGAATCGTGGCCAAGCCGCTGTTTTCGCCGTTTTTCAACTTTATTACGGATTTTGTGCGTATTCCCGGCGGCAGCATGACGGCCGGTGTCAGTATGCTGTTTCTGGTGGTTGGGGTTGCTGTGACCGGGAAACGGGGGACAGCGTTCCTGATCGGTCTGATTCAGGGTGTTCTGGCACTCTCAACGGGCATTTCCGCCATTGCTGGTGCACTGGTACTCATTACGTATTCTCTTCCGGGCGTGACAATCGATGCGGTCATGCTCGGTATGCGGGGAATGCCGCTGAAGCAGCGTATGATCCTTGCGGGAAGCCTGGGTGTACTGACCGGTGCAGCTGCCACAAATCTTCTGTACTTCCATCTGGCAGTCCTGCCGTTCATTCTGTTCTATCTCTTCGGTATCCTTTCCGGTGGTCTGGGAGGATATCTGGCATATCACATTCTGCTCCGGATCCCGGAGCGCTACAGAAAGGAATTCAGCTGATATGAAAAAATATCTGAAGTATCTTGCCGTGCTGGCTGCAGCGGCTTTGCTTGGCTTTCTGGTGATGCAGAACCGCCAGAATGCCGCAAAGGATGATGAACGGATTGCGGTCGGAGAACTGACGTTTGAGACGGCAGGCGGAGAAACGGTCTATACGTACCGTGAGGACGGGGACGGCTATGTTACGTTTGAGACGGAAATGAGACGCAAAAACGGTGATGTCTTTCCGAAGACATATTCCGGCAGGGAGCTGTCTTCGATTCTGAACGAAGCAGGGATTTCGTTCAATGAAGGTACCGGCATTACCCTGATCTGCGCGGATCAGTATGAAATCGGTCTGACCGGTGCCGAGGTCCTGCAGGAAGGGAATGTCTATATCGTCAACCGGGAAAGCGGGGAACTGCTTGATGAAGAGAGCGGACCGTTCATGCTGGTGATCAACGGTGATGAATTCGCTACCCGCTGGGGAAAGACTATTGTCAGGATCAGAATCAGTGAATAACCGGATCGAAACAAAAGAAACCCTGTTCATCAAGCATTTCCGGGACCGGATCTCCTTTGAGAATGAATGCCGGATGTACCGGATGCTGGAGAACAGCGGACTCACACCGGCGCTTCTGGATGCGGGAGAGTGCAGTCTCACACTGGAGTACGTTGATGGCATGACGCTTTCAGCGTGCCTGGAGAAAGGAATCCTTCCGGATGAAACGCTCGCTGTACGGCTGGCAGAGTGGTTTGCGGCATTTGCGGACAGGACGAAGAACACGGCAGGTGAACCGGCTGTGCTCGATGACTGCAATCCCCGCAACTTCCTGCTTTGCGGGGACCGTTTTGCCGGATTCGATTTTGAACGCTGGCAAAACGGTACCATGGAGGAATCCCTGGCGGCACCGTTTGCCATGATCCGGACGATGAATCTCGAGGAGCAGCGGAAAGACACGATCATACGCTGTATGCTGGATGCACTGAAAGAGGAGGTATCATTTGATACGTCATCGCTGGAAACTGCCGCCCGGGAACGGATCCGAGAGATCGAAGAACGGCGTACGATGATGAAACAGATCCGTTCCTCGGCCTGTGTCATTCTTGCGGGCGGAAGGAACAGCCGGATGAACGGATTCCCGAAGGGACTTCTTAAGACCGGTGCGTATACGTTCATGGACAGGATCCTGCATACGGTCCAGGTGTTTGACCGGATCTTCATCAGTGCAAATACCGATGATTATGATGGATTCGGCTGTCCGGTGATCCGTGATCTGATACCGGGGCACGGACCGCTCGGTGCACTGCATGCCTCACTGCACACGATCACGGCTGATCCCGTTATGCTCGTTCCCTGTGACACACCGTATCTGACACAACGTACGATCCTGCGGCTGTTCCAGGCACTGGGACCGGATATTGATGCGGTGGTGGCGCGGTGCGAAGGAACTGTGTACCCTGTCATCGGTCTGTACCGGCACCGTGTGCTCGATACCGTGACAGAACAGCTTTCCGGTGATCGTTACAGTATGCGTTACCTGCTGGATCATGTACAGACTGTTTATTGTGACCTGAAGGATCCGGAAGAAGTGCGGAACATCAATACACCTGATGAGCTGAAACGGTTCCTGATGTTGTAAGATAGCATCAGAGGTGGCTATATATGGAACTGATCGTCAGAAAATTCAGCGAACTGACAACCACTGAACTGTATGAGATCCTGAAGCTCAGGGTCAATGTGTTCGTTGTGGAACAGAACTGCCCCTACCCGGAACTGGATGATCGTGACCAGGAAGCGCTGCATGTGTGGTATGAAGAGAATGGACAGATCCAGGCCTATCTGCGCATTATGGACAAGGGCGCGGTAAGCGACTACGTGTCCATCGGCAGAGTCATTGCCGTGAAGCGCAGGAGCGGGATCGGTACCCGGATCGTCGGGGACGCCATTGAGATCGCCAAAGCGTACTATGGTGCGGATACGCTCTATCTGGAAGCGCAGGTCTACGCGAAGGAACTGTATGCGAAACTTGGTTTCCGGGAGATCTCGGATGTCTTCCTGGAAGACGGTATACCGCATGTGAAGATGCTGCGGGAAGAAATAAAAGGAACTGATGCCTGTGATATGTACCCCCAAAACTGGACAAACCAGTAAGGGGGTATTTTATATGAAATATGACTGGAAATTCAAATTGAAGTGCGTAGAAGAATACAAACAAGGAAAATGGACAGAGAAACCGGAATGGGCAACATGCAGTGACG
>JAFWJP010000274.1 GCA_017514645.1 Solobacterium sp.
GATCATGCTGCTGTTCGGCATTCTGGGCTCAACGATGGGCATGTCCGAAGAAACCTACGGTATGTGGACGGTGTTCATGGGCATCGGCTGTGCGCTGGGCTATGATCCGATCGTCGGCGTATCCCTTGTTTATATCGGTGTCAGTACCGGATTTGCCAGTGCTACACTCAATCCGTTCACGATCGGTGTTGCCCAGGGAATCTCCGGCATCACCATGAGTTCGGGCATGCTGATCTACCGTATCTTCTGCTTCCTGCTGTTTGAAGGTGCTGCCATCGCCTATGTCTGGCGCTATGCTTCAAAGATCAAGCAGGATCCTACAAAATCCCTGCTCTACGGGACACCGTACTACCGGATGCACATGGACAAAACCCAGGACGAAATGATGAATACCACCCTGACGGTACGTCATAAGATCTGCGGAATGATCTTCCTCATTACAATGGGGCTGATGGTCTGGGGAACACTGGCAGAAGGCTGGTACATTGACGAACTGGCAACACTGTTCCTGATTGCGATGGTCATTGCCGGCATAGCCGGCGGGTTCAACCCCAATCAGATCGCTGAAACGTTTATCGAAGCCGCAAAAGCCATGATGTTCGGAGCATTGATCATCGGTGTATCCAGAGCGATCCTCGTCGTCCTTCAGAACGGCATGATCATCGATACCATTCTGAATACACTGGCCAATGCCCTCAATCATGCATCCGGGGCATTCTCCAGCGTTGCGATGCTGTGCGTACAGAACATACTGAATTTCTTCATTCCGTCCGGTTCCGGACAGGCAGCGGTATCCATGCCGATCATGGCCCCTCTGTCCGATCTGGTCGGTGTTTCCCGGCAGACAGCCTGCCTGGCCTTCACCTTCGGTGACGGCTATTCCAACATGTTCTGGCCGACATCCGTTGCGACTGCCTGCGGTATCATGGGTCTTCCTATTGATAAGTGGTACCGGTGGATCGCACCGCTCTTCGGCATCTTCTTTGCAATGGAAGTCATTCTGGTCATGATCTCACATGTCATCGGTCTTTAATGGAGGAAATACATATGGAAAACAGTACATTGTTCGATCTTGCGCAGGAACTGGAACAGCAGAACGGCAGGATCTACGAAACGGTCTGTCAATGGATCTATGATCACGCGGAACTCGGAGAGCAGGAGTTTCAGTCGAGTGCTTATCTGAAAGAGCGTCTGACGGAGATCGGTTTCACGGTTACTGCGCCTTACGGCAATCTTCCTACGGCTTTCAGGGCCGAATACGGCCACGGACACCCGAAAGTAGCGTTCCTTGCGGAATATGACGCACTGCCCGGCTACGGGCCTGAAAAGGACCAGAACAGGCATGCCTGCGGACACAACTGGATCGCTGCCAATACCTTCGGTGCCTGCGATATCCTCCGTAGGATCTACGATGCCGGGCATTTTACAGGAACAATCGTCTATATGGGGTGTCCTGCCGAGGAGATGCTCGGCGGAAAGGTCAATATGGTGGATGCCGGATGCTTTGATGATATCGATGCGGCCATGCAGATCCACATCGCCGGCGGAAACGAAACGAAACTTGCCGGACAGTCCCTGGCAATTGACAGTGTGGAATTCACCTACCATGGTGTATCCAGTCATTCAGCAGGTGCTCCGGAACGCGGTGTCAATGCTCTGGATGCCTGTTATCTGATGTTTGACGGTGTCAACGCTCTGCGTCAGCACGTAACGCCGGATGCCAGGATCCACGGCATCATTACCAACGGTGGTCTTGCGCCGAATGTAGTCCCTGCCCTGGCTTCCAGCAAATGGTTTGTCCGGGCAGCTGATCGTACCTATCTCAATGAACTGACGCAGAAAGTCATCAACTGCGCCAGAGGCGGTGCCATGATGACCGGCGCAGAGATGGAATGGCGCTTTTTCGAGAACAGTTACGACAACATGATGCTGAACCGAACACTGATCGATGCGATGGCTGAATGCATGCGCATCGCCGGGATCGGCAACATCAACACCACGGAACAGGCACCCAACGGATCCAGCGATGTAGGAAATGTTTCCTGGGTCACGCCTACCCTTGCCGTCAATATGGGCATCGGGAATACCGACGGTGCAGACTGCCATGAGGAAGCGTTCCTCTGCAACGTCATCGGTGAGCGTGGATTTGCCGGACTGCACAAAGCCATCCTGTCCCAGGTCTTCCTTGCCCTCTGCATCTACACCGATC
The DNA here is from genome assembly GCA_017514645.1 of Solobacterium sp. Classification (GTDB taxonomy): domain Bacteria; phylum Bacillota_I; class Bacilli_A; order Erysipelotrichales; family Erysipelotrichaceae; genus Bulleidia. Next base: position 2,210 of record JAFWJP010000274.1, read on the forward strand.
CGGAAATGCAGCGGAAGCTGGCTGAGGACAAGCAGCAGATCCTTGCGGCACGTGCAGCACGCTGATCCGTTGCAACATCTCCTCACTGCCCCTACAATAAAGGTATGAACAAACAATTCGTACTGGAACATCTGAAACGCAACCGTACAGTCTATCAGATCTGTCTGTTCATCTTCCGCATGTTCGCGGCCGGTGCGGCCAGCGTCATCGTGCTGCGGCTGATGGGACGCCTGGACGGAAACGTCCGTTTCTTTGACTTTATCCTGTGCGGCGGGTTTGCCTTCAACATCCTTTATATGAAGCGCCTGACGGAATTCAGCGACGCTGCAATCGATGAGATCACCCACAACAAGCCTCACTCCGAAGGAACACAGATCGTCCTGAAGATGATCATCCGTGATCCGAAACGTCTGCGTGCCTTCGCCGCACTGATGTTTCTGATGTCCGTGCTGGTGATCGGCGGCGCCGGTGTCATTCTGTGGACCATCCGGGAGAATGCCGGTCCTCTGGAGATCATTGTCGGCATCAGCTTCCTGCTGATCGGGATTCCCCTCTTTGCCCTGGGAGTTTCCTACCTGCAGGACGCCCGGTCCATTCTGAAATACAACCAAACGAATCACAAAGACCCGGATGCTTGAAACCTCCGGGTTTTCTGTGCTATATTCTGACTGTATCAACATATGGGGCTGTCATGGTTTCGACAGGTTTATGTTTGATCCGGACTGCAGTGGAGCGGTGACCTTATCACCACCTAAATTTAAACGCTAGAAATAGTTTTGCATTCGCTGCTTAAGAGAGTCTAGAGGACTTGCAGCATCCGCTTGTGTATGTGTCTGCCGTACATAAGTGCGTACTCCGCAGAATAAGGTGATTCCGAAGCCTGTAGGATGAACCCGACAACTCACAGGTAAATTCCGTATACGGATGGTTCACTCTCATATATACGGTCTTATCAAGCAGTGATCTAAACTGTAGACGTTCGGATGTGGGACAACTCTTGGACACGGGTTCGACTCCCGTCAGCTCCACCAATAAGTACATTAGACGAACCTATGACATAAGAAAAGGTTGCGTCTTCCCCATTACCGTCATGCGCATTGCATATGACGGTTATTTTTTTTGTCTTGCTTTCTGGATCATAATCGACAATCACTTCATGTAGGAAAACAGTTCGTCGTCAATGATTTGAGGTAGCAGCTTCCCGTAACTTTCACCTTTATATGTATATTCGCCGGTATACCTTACATTACTGAGGATCCGTTCCACAGCATGTAAATTGAATGCGTTTCCTAAAACAGTTTTCACGCCGGTTTCATTCAGCCAGTCTTTGATTTCTGTCAGAGATACATTTTCGTAAGCGTACCTTCGGTATATTTCCTCCACAATACTAGATGTGTATGGGTCGATAAGGAATTTCTTGTTTTCAATTTTGTATCCGAAGGTACCTTGCCCACCAAGAACCTGTCCCTTTTCTGCAGATGCTTTTTTCCCATCTTTGATTTTCTGCGCCAGTTCCTTGGAATAATACTGATCCATTGCCATGATGATGTTTCTCATCAATTCACCTTGCGGAGTATGGTCAAAGTTTTCAGTAATCGATACGACGTTAATATCCAATTCTTCCAGATCATCCAAAGCTTGAAGC
>JAFWJP010000275.1 GCA_017514645.1 Solobacterium sp.
GTGAATGAAGACGGATGGGCGGATACGGCTGACAGTTCTCGGAGCACTGATGAAATAATCAAGGTCTGACCAGACCTTCATCTGTGAGAACACAGGACTCGATCACCCGGCCGGTTTCGGTATCGAAAACGACCAGATTGAGTCCTTTTTGATTGACTGCGTATTCTGTTCCGTCGATAACAACAGAAGCTTTCCTGCCGCTGGCATCACCGCAGCTTTCCACATGGTACTGATGCGTGCCGAAAGAACCCTGCAGTACTGCTTTTTCTTCCGACAGCTGTTCCTGCATGCCGGAAACAGCCGCGTAGCTGTACCTCGACGCTGTAAACGGATCCTCATGGAACCCAAGCGTTTTCCACGCATTGCTGTCGGCCGTATCCGCCCATCCGTCTTCATTCACTGCCGCAAAAATGATGTAGTGATCCTTCTGCAGCACACTCAGCAGTTCATCGATCTGTTCCGCACGGTTCACTCCGGCGTTGTCTTCCACGGCATGATACATCGTCTGTTCTTCATACTGCGCGTCTTCCGTCCCGAGGACCGCCAGGCTGAACTGCAGGATCGAACCGATGAAGCGGGTCAGTTTCTTCATTCCGAAATAGTTTGCGTGTGTTGTCAGGCGTTCATACGGCATGATCTGTCCGAACGTATTCACCACTTCCTGTGAAGCGAAGTTGTAGTAACTGAGATTATGCTCTGCGGCATAGGCAGCCATCGTATTGAAAATACCGTCATTCACGTTGTTGCCGGGTACATCCACCAGCACCAGACGGATGCTGTTTTCTTCACACAGGGCGACGATCCGGTCCAGGTACTCTTTCATCAGCGGATCCATCTCTGCCCGTGCCTGCGGATCCGAAGGTACAAACACCTGGATCGGTTCCGACGGACCGGATGCGGCTGACCAGCCGAGCAGAGGATCATGCAGATCAAAGCGGAAATCGGTCTCTTCCAGGGATTTCCAGCGCTCATGATAGCGCAGATTCGTCAGATAGAAACTCAGGATATCCTGGGAAGGATCATGCGCACAGATATCCCGGATCGCTTCTCTTTTGACCGCAGACCACTGCATCGGATCGATGGCCTGACGCACAACACCCTCTGACATGTTCAGAGGCTCTTCCGGATTCAGCCGGAAACAGAACCTGCAGTCCAGAACCACTGCCCGGGGTGTCTGGAAACGCAGCGCCTCCCTAAGCATCCAGTAGCTCATGAAAACACTCTGGTGTGCTGTACTCAGGTTATAGCTGCGGATACCGAACTCGTTGTACAGATAATGCGGCGAAAACGCATTGACTGCCACACTGGATCCGAGGAAGATCACATCCACGGTATACGGCTCCATATCATAGAACCCCTTGACCGTAATCGTTGCCGGCCAGTCGGAATTCGAATGATCATACTTCGGTACCTGCACAGCATTGATTCCCAGGACCACTGCCGCTGCAATGAGCGCAACCAGTATTTTACGTATTACACTGCCCATCAGAATCCTCCGTAGATAAAACCGGCCGCATTGAATCCATAGCCGTAGGTACCAAACACCATGATCAGAGCAATCATCCCGATCAGAAGGATATCCTTCTTCCACACCGGAAGATTCAGTATGGCTTCCAGCGGATCATCTCCGTACAGCCTGCCGGCAAGATACAGCATGAGCAGACTGAAGCAGAGCACGACCGCATCATAGCCATCGATTCCCAGCCGCAGCAGCGACCCGTCAAACAGGACTGCCGGATGTACGTCCAGGAACATTCCTTTCAGCATGGAAAGACCTGCCCGGAGTCCCGGTGCCCGGAAAATCAGCCAGCCGAGCAGTACCGCGCAGTACGTCAGGAACGCTGACGAAAGCCGTTTCTCCCCGAGAACATCCTCCAGGATCTCGCAGAAGGCATGCAGAAGACCCCAGCAGAGGAAGTTCAGACCGCTGCCGTGCCAGAACCCGCTGATCAGAAAGACCGTGAGGATACTGACATACTTGCGCATACGTCCCCTGCGGCTGCCGCCCAGCGGTATATAGATATAGTCCCGCAGCCACGCCCCCAGGCTGATATGCCATCTCTGCCAGAACTCCTTTACCGACCTCGATGCATACGGTCTGCGGAAATTCTCTCCAAGCCGGATCCCGAACAGCAGGGAAATTCCCTGACTCAGACGGACACAGGAAAGAAAATCCGTATAAAGCTGAGCACTGTACAGTATTAGAGCAGTCCAGTAATATACACCGCTGTACTGCGTATAATGATCAAACACTTCATTCACAAGAGGCGCCGCCTTGTCCGCGATCATCAGTTTCAGGAACAGACCCCAGATGATCAGGGCGATACCTCTCTGTACATCTTCTTCCTGCCGTGCATGTCCTTCCTGCAGCTGTTCATTCAGCAATTCATACCTTGGCAGAGGTCCCTGAATGATCTGCGGGAACCAGCTCATGAACAGCGCAAAACGGAACGGATTGTCTGCTGCCCTGATCTTTCCCCGGTATACATCCACCAGATAAGCGATCATCTGCAGCGTATAGAATGACAATCCAAGCGGCACGATCCACGACTGTCCGTGAGGCAGCTTTACCAGAATGAGCGGCAGAGCAGAAACGATGATGCAGACCGCAAGTGCCGCCCTGTGCCGGTTCCCCTCCAGGACCTTACCGCACCCGAAAGCCAGTGCGATCTGAACGAGGAATACCAACAGTGCCGCTGCAGGTACATTCAGCGCATAGAAAACCATACTGCCTGCCAGCAGTACCATCCAGCGGTGCTTCAAAGGCACCAGGCGGTACAGCAGAAGGACCGGCAGAAGGAAAACCCAGAATTTCAGTGATGCGTAAGTCATGTATTCCGTTTTATTTTACTATGAAACAAAAGAAAAATAACCGTCTGTACGGTTATTCAGTAACTCAGTTCCGGATTTCTCTGTTCCGCCAGCACCTTCAGAAGTTCCCCGATGGTTCCTTCATGGATCACGCGTAGTCCGGGAATCATCTGCAGTTCCGCAGGCATGATCAGCGTTGTATCCTTGTCCGGCGTCCAGGCACCGCTTTCCATCAGGATCTCACTGATCATCTCCGAGCAGAAGTAGTGGTGCTTGCGATGGTAGATGATGCCCATGCGGCAGAGTACAACACCGAGCAGGTTGTAGTGGTACTTGTAGGAATGCCTGATGATATTCTCAGTATACTGCTTGGCCCTTTCGTATGTTTCTTCACTGACCTCCAGCTCATACAGGATACACGGCATGCCGTGGTGACGACCGTAGTAACCACGATCGATTCCTTCATGACAAGGTCCGGCAGGAAAGGCTGTTACACCGTTCTTGCGTGCAGATGAATACATGGTGCCGAGATCGTCA
>JAFWJP010000276.1 GCA_017514645.1 Solobacterium sp.
GCCAGGATCTGGTCCTGACGGACGGTACGACACTGCTCGGCGGTGATGACAAGGCAGCCATTGCGGCACTGATGACGGCAGCGGAATACGCTGCGGCGCATCCGGAACTTCCGCACGGACCGGTGCAGATCGCCTTTACACCAGATGAGGAAGTCGCCGGACTGGCCAAAGACCTGGACCTGAAACGCTTCGGCGCGGAAACAGCCTATACGATCGACGGGGATTACCTCGGGGTCTATTCCTACGAGACATTCAATGCGACCGAGGCACAGCTGAACATCAAGGGTCTTTCCGTTCATCCTGGTACAGCCAAGGGCATCATGATCAACGCAGCGGAGATCGCCTGCGAATTTGTAGGGATGCTGCCGAGGATGGACCGTCCGGAACTGACAGAGGGCAGAGAAGGGTTCTACTTCCCGCATACGATCAACGGCGGCGTAGAACACGCAATCGTTCACTGCCTGATCCGTGACTTCGATGATGTCAACTTTGAAATGCGGAAAAACTACATTGAACGCTGTGTGAAAGCGCTGAACGAGAAGTACGGGGATGGTACGGTCATGCTGGTCTTCACCAACGGCTATCTGTCCATGAAACACGAAGTGGACAAGGTTCCCTATATGGTTGAGAACCTGAAACAGGCCATCCAGGACTGCGGTGTAACACCGCGTGAACTTGCCTTCAGAGGCGGCACAGACGGCTCTGCCTTATCGCAAAGGGGCCTGCCGACCCCGAACCTGTCTGCGGGCTATGAGAATGCGCACGGCCGCTTTGAGTATGTACCCGTACAGGCGATGGAGAAGAACGTAGAGATCCTCCTGCGCCTGTGGCAGATCTCGGCAGAGTGATCCTGAACGAAACGGTTCCTTGAAGGAATCGTTTTTTTATTGAGTTTTCATCTGTTTGAACATAAAATACTCTGCAGGTGCGTTCAGCATAGGCGGCGGCGGGCAGAAAAGGAGATAACGATGAGCAATTCCGAGAAAAAAGCAATCGGCATGGATATGGTCAACGGACCGCTCGTGCCGAATATGTTCCGCTTCGCTCTTCCTTTGATGTTTTCGATGCTGCTGGAGATGCTGTTCAATGCGGCAGATACGATCGTAGTCGGCAAGTTTGCCGGCAGTGATGCGCTGGCGGCGGTCGGAAGTACGGGTTCCTTGTTCTTTCTGCTGGTATCGCTGTTCAACGGTCTTTCCGTGGGCGGCAATGTCGTTGTTGCGAGGTGCCTGGGAAGCCGGGATGATGAACGGCTGAGCAAGGCGGTGCATACATCGTACGTGGTCGCGATCATTTCGGGTCTGATGATGTCCGTGGTCGGTCTGGTTCTTTCAAGACCGCTCCTGAAACTGATCGGTACGCCTGACAGTATCATTTCCCTGAGCAATCAGTACATGGCAATCTGCTTTGCCGGGTGTATCTTCATGGTCGTCTACAACTTCGGCAGTGCCATCCTGCGTTCCAAGGGGGATACACAGCGTCCTCTGAAATACCTGACGATCGGCGGTGTGGTCAACGTTGTTCTGAATCTGATCTTTGTCATTTTCCTGCGGCTGAGCGTTGTGGGTGTAGCGCTGGCAACCGTGATTTCGCGGGCACTGTCCACGTACCTGGTGACCAATGCGCTTCTGCATGAAACGGACGCGACAAGACTGGATCCGCATAAGCTGAAGGCAGACCCGGGCATGGTGAAGGAGATGATGCGCATCGGTATTCCTGCCGGTGTACAGGGTATGATGTTCGCACTGTCCAATGTGGTCATGCAGTCGAGCATCAATTCCTTCAATTCCGCGGATATCATTGCCGGCAACAGTGCAGGATCGAACATCGAGAGCTTCGTCTACATCGGCATGGGCGGTTTCTCCCAGGCTGTTGTGACATTCACCAGTCAGAATATCGGTGCCGGCAGACAGGACAACATCGGAAAGATCATGTTTACCGCACTTGGTCTGAGTACCGTGCTCGGACTGATCATATCTCTGCTGGTTGTCCGTTTCGGTCCGTTCTTTCTGGGATTCTACACGAATTCACAGACCGTGCTGGAAATCGGTCAGATCCGTCTGAATGTCGTTGCGAAGTACCTTTTCCTGAACGGTGTGCTGGATATCATTGTCGGCTCGCTGAGAGGCATGGGATACAGTACGATGCCGACGCTGCTGATGGTACTGGGCATCTGCGGATTCCGCCTTGGCTGGCTCTGGATGGTATTCCCGAAGCACC
>JAFWJP010000277.1 GCA_017514645.1 Solobacterium sp.
TTCTTGAGCATACTTCCGAAGTGATTGCCGTAGAAAATATTGTCACCGAGGATCAGACACACATCATCATCGCCGATGAATTCCTCGCCGAGCACAAACGCCTGCGCCAGTCCGTTCGGCACTTCCTGTACCTTGTACGAAAAACTGACCCCGAACTGGCTTCCGTCTCCCAGGAGCCGTTCAAAGTTCGGCAGATCGTGCGGTGTTGAAATCACCAGAATATCCTCGATCCCCGCAAGCATCAGCGTACTCAGAGGATAATAGATCATCGGCTTGTCATAAACCGGCAGCAGCTGTTTCGATGTTACCTTGGTCAGCGGATACAACCGCGTACCGCTGCCGCCCGCAAGAATAATTCCTTTCATAGCAACCTCCCGAAAACCACTACAATCATACCATAACGGCAAGAAGAAAACCCTGTTCATAGCAGAAACAGGGTTTTTGTTTCAGAAGATCAGCCTTCTCCTCCGCCTTCAGCAGATGTTTCGGAAGGACTGGGTTCAGGGGAAGGTTCCGGAGTACTGCAGCCCTCAGTCAGCGGTGCGTAATCTTCACGGAACGTCTGTCCGCAGCGGCTGCACTGATATACTGCATAACCACCGCTCTGACATGTCGGATCAACACTTTCCGTCACCGTCCACGCATGTCCGAGAGCAGGAATGGTTTCGGTGTACGTATCTCCGCAGGTGCAGGTATACGTTCTGACACCGGTACCTTCACATGTGGCGGACTGGGTATCCGCTGCAGTATAGCTGTGTGTATGCGCCGGTGTTTCCGTAGGCTCGGGAGTCGTTGTCTCTGTGGGTTCCGGGGAGCCGGGGAGTACACCGATCGCAATCGTGACGGTCTGCCCCTTCTTTACTTCCTTGCCGGAATCAATGCTCTGAGCGACAACCTTGCCGACATAGGACTCTTCACTTTCCTGGGTGATGACAGATACCTTCAGACCATTGGACTTCAGCCAGTTTTCGGCTTCTTCACGGCTTCTGCCCATCAAGTTGATCATTGCGACGGTTTCCGTCTGTTCCGCTTCCTGCGTTTCCTGCGGCTTCACTGTGCATCCCTGTGTTGCGTCACCTTCATAGCCCGCTTCACAGACACAGTTGCCGTTTTCATCTGCGTATGCATGTTCACCGCAGGTGACTTCCTGCATCCATGCCGGGATCTCATAGGAGATCTGCGGTTCATTGTAGAACTCATAGGAGATATTGGGAACGATGAATTCCCAGTTGACCGACCAGCTCAGTCGGGAATTGTCCTCCGTGATCGGCGTGTCCATGTTGATGTTGCGTTCCACCGCTCTGCGCGTATCCGCAATGGAGCCGTTCCAGAGACGATAGATATACAGTACCAGATGCAGTCCTTCATCCGGAAGACCGCTGCTGTAGCCCGTTACACGGGATGTCTGGATCTCGAAGACATCTTCCACGTGATCCGTGACACGGTACCGGTTAGCTTTGCGCATTGCGTAGGAGACGAATTCCGTCATCTGGGTGACCGACAGGTTCGTCTGAATGTTGTTGCCGGCTGCCTTCATGACATTCAGGAAGGTATTGACATCTCTTGTGCGCAGGATCTCACGGACGATTGCCTTGATGACTTCCTGCTGGTGGCTCTGACGGGCAAAGTCGCCGGTTGAGAACAGATGACGTTCACGGGCAAATGCCAGCGCCTGCTCACCGTTCAGCGTTACATTGTCGCCTGCCGGTACATAGACCGTATAGTGTCCTCTTTCACTGGATGCGTTCTGTCCGACAAATTCCACCGGCGAATCAACGACGATTCCGCCGACAGCATCAACGATATCAACAACACCCTGGAAGTTGGTATCGATGTAGTAATCGATGGATACACCCATCAGTTTTTCAA
>JAFWJP010000278.1 GCA_017514645.1 Solobacterium sp.
ACCATCGAAGCCAGACAGGTCCGTCCCGGCCTCTGCAAGACTGCCGGCCTGAAGCTGGTCTACTCTCCTCTGAACGGCACAGGCCTCGTTCCTGTAACCAAGGTTCTGGGCGATATGGGCATTACGGATATCACCATCGTTCCCGAGCAGGAATATCCCAACGGCTATTTCACCACTGCTCCTTATCCCAACCCTGAAATCTATGAGGCAATGAAATACGGCGTAGAGCTGGCCATCAAGACCGGCGCCGACCTGATGCTGGCCACCGACCCCGACGCGGACCGTGTCGGTATCGCCATGAGATGTCCGGACGGCAGCTATGAGCTGGTTTCCGGTAACGAAATGGGCGCCCTGCTGCTCGACTATATCTGCGCGGGCCGTATTGAAAAAGGCACCATGCCCGAGAAGCCTGTTGCTGTCATGTCTATCGTTTCCACACCTCTGGCAGACAAGATCGCGGAGAACTACGGTGTAGAACTGCGTCATGTCCTGACAGGATTCAAGTGGATCGGCGACCAGATCGCCCAGCTGGAAGCTGCCGGCGAAGTAGACCGCTTCATCTTCGGCTTCGAAGAGAGCTATGGCTATCTGGCCGGACCGTATGTCCGTGACAAGGATGCCATTATCGGCGCAATGCTGATCTGTGAGATGGCTGCTTACTACCGTTCCATCGGTTCCTCTATTAAAGAACGTCTCGAAGAGATCTATGCGGAATACGGCCGTTACCTGAACAAGGTCGACAGTTTTGAATTCCCGGGTCTTTCCGGCATGGACAAGATGGCAGGAATCATGACTTCCCTGCGTACCGATGCACCGAAGGAATTCGCAGGCCGCAAGGTTGTCAAGGTTACGGACTACAGCAAGCCGGAAGAAACCGGTCTGCCGAAGGCAAACGTACTGATCTATACACTGGAAGACGGTGCTTCTGTCATCGTCCGTCCATCTGGTACGGAGCCGAAGATCAAAACCTATTTCACAACCCTCGGCAAAGATCTTGCCGAAGCACAGAAAGAAAAGGATGAGCTGGCAGAAGCCTGCAAGCCGATCCTCTCCTGATGGAACTGACAGGCGCCTCCGGGCGCCTTTTCAGAAGGGGAACATTTGTTTATGAAGTATGTATTTCTGGGAATCTATCTTCTGCTAGGTGCCATTGACTGCTGGTGTGATGCGAAGAAACAGATGCGCATCTGCAAGCCGTTTCTGATTCCTTCCCTGCTCGGCTATTACTGCTGTTCGGTACCGTCTGTTCAGCCGATGCTGGTGGGCGGTCTTCTTTTCGGATGGATCGGAGATCTGATCCTGCTGGCAAAGGATCGGCATTCGTTGCGGAACGGGATCCTCTGTTTCCTGCTGGGGCACCTCTGTTACTGTGTGCTGTTTACGCAGGACATTGTTCTGGAGCGGCTTTCGCCCTGGGCGGTCGTGGCTGGTGTGATCGGCTACGGGTACTGGATCCTGCGGACCATCCGGCAGCTGGATCCGAATCTGAAGAAGAACATGAAGTCTGTTGTAAAGCTTTATGTTGTGGTGATCGCCTTCATGAGCTTTTTGGCATTTCTTCGGATCGGGCAGGTCATGCCGCTGGCGTTCCTGCTGGTCTGGTACGGATCGCTGTTTTTCTGTTTCTCGGATCACCGGATCGCCTGCCGGGAATTTCTTGGCGGACCGGATACCTGGATCATGGAAACCTATCTTTCTGCACAGTTGTTAATTACGGCGGGGTATATTCTGATACAATAAATGCGCTGATTTGAAAGGACGATCTTTGTATGGATCAGGCAAGAATCATTGAATCGTTTCATCAGGGACACTGTATTGACGCGTGGAAACTGTTCGGCGCGCATTTTTCCTATGAAGGGGCAGAAGGCGTTCGGTTCACGGTCTATGCGCCGCATGCCCGCAATGTCAGCGTTATCGGCAGCTTCAACAACTGGGACGGCAGTGAGGCACGCATGGAGCGTACCGGCTTCCGGGGTGTCTGGAGTATCTTTATTGCCAATGCAAAGGAATGGGACAGCTATAAATACCGGATCGAAGATATCAATGGAAAACTGATCGACAAAAGTGATCCGTATGCGTTTTACAGTGAGACCCGCCCGGAGACGGCATCCAAGGTCTATAACCTGCACGATATCCACTGGACGGACAGTGACTGGATGAAACGCAGGACTGCGTGTTATGACGAGGCGGTATCGATTTATGAAGTGTATGCCGGCGGATGGAAGCGGAACGGAAAATACCCGTATACCTACGGCATGCTGGAAGAAAACCTGATTCCCTATGTAAAGGAACACGGGTATACGCATATCGAGCTGATGCCGATCAACGAATATCCCTTTGACGGTTCCTGGGGCTATCAGGCTTCCGGCTATTACAGCGTCACGAGCCGGTATGGCAATCCCACGGAATTCGCATCGTTCATCAACGCATGTCATGAAGCGGGCATCGGCGTGATCATGGATATGGTTCCGGTGCATTTTGTCAAAGATGCATTCGGTCTGCGGAAGTTTGACGGGCAGGCACTGTATGAATACCGGAAACCGGAAGATGCGGAAAGCCAGTGGGGAACGCTGAACTTTGATCTCTGGAACGAAGAAGTCCGTTCCTTCCTGATTTCGAGTGCAATGTTCTGGTGCAGTATCTACCACATTGACGGCATCCGCATGGATGCGGTTGCCAATATGATCTACTGGAACGGAAACTCCAACCGCGGGACCAATGAAGGTGCTCTGAACTTCATGAAGCGGCTGAATTATTTCCTGAAAAAGGAATTCCCGCAGGTCATGTTGATTGCGGAAGATTCTTCCGATTTCCCGAAGGTTACCGCTTCGACCCTGGACGGCGGGCTTGGGTTTGACTACAAGTGGGACCTTGGCTGGATGAATGATACGCTCAGCTATTACGCAAAGGATCCGATCTATCGCAGCTACGAACACCACAAACTGACTTTCTCCATGGCTTATTTCTACAGCGAACGGTTCATCCTGCCGCTGAGCCATGATGAAAACGTACACGGCAAAAAGACGGTGATCGACCGGATGTGGGGAAGCTATGATCAGAAGTTCGCTCAGGTAAAAAACCTGTATGCCTATATGTTTGCCCATCCAGGCAAGAAGCTGAATTTCATGGGCAATGAGATCGCTTCGTTCCGGGAATTCGATGAAAAGAAGGAACTGGACTGGTTCCTGCTGAAATACCCGAAACACGACAGTTTCCTGCGTTTCTTCACGGATCTCAACCGGATCTACACCGCCCATTCCGTGCTGTACCGGAACGATTATCAGTTCAGCGGCTTCCAGTGGGTCGATGCCGACAACACAAAGCAGTCGGTCTTCAGTTTCTTCCGGGAAGATGAGAGTGAATATCTCCTGTGCATCCTGAACCTGACACCGGCATCCTATGAGATCTACGATGTACCGGTACCCCGGAAAGGTACCTGGACGGAGATTCTCAATACCGAGAAGGATATCTATGATGGCTGCAACATGACCAACTATGAGCCGCTGCGTACCCATACGGTAAAGGGAGAATCCCGTTTTCCGCAGAAGATTACGATCCGTCTGGCACCATTTGCGGCCGTCTGGTTCACCTGTCCGAAGAAGAAAACACGCTGAAACAGCCTGAAGCAGATTCATGATTATGTAAAAGGGTACTGAAATAATGCCCTTTTTGTTTCTTTTTTTATGTTATAGTACAGGGGCGTTAACAGAAAGCTTGAGGTCTTTTATGTTTAAAAACAAACAGGAGTTCAAAAGGGAGTTTACACAGAGACTCATCGAATCCTATGGCACCACGACGGAACTGACCCATCCGACCGAGAAATATCTTACACTCGGCGAAATGGTCCGAAATTATGCGTCCGTCAACTGGAAAGATACAAAGGTTGCGGTACGGGCCCAGAAGGCAAAGCAGGTTTATTACTTCTCCATGGAGTTTCTGCTGGGCCGTTCTCTGACCAGCAATCTCAAGAATCTCGGCATCTATGACATTGTTGTCGAAGGACTTGCGGATCTTGGCATCAATTACGAGAATCTGGCCGCGATGGAACGCGATGCCGGACTTGGAAACGGCGGACTGGGCCGGCTTGCGGCATGTTTCATGGATTCTGCGGCGACGGAGAACCTGGCAGTCAACGGCAACTGCATCCGCTATCAGTGCGGTCTGTTCCGTCAGCTGATCGATGCCGAAGGCAATCAGGTTGAAGTACCGGACATGTGGATGCGCATCGGCAACCCGTGGGAGGTACGCAAGCCAAAGCACGCGGTCGATGTCAAATTCTGGGGAAATGTTGAAGTGACCGGGGATGCCAATGGTGACCTGCACTTCAATCACGTCAATGCGGAACACATCCTTGCGGTACCGTATGACATGCCGATGGTCGGTGCGAATACCCGCATGACCAATACGCTGCGTCTCTGGTCCGCTGAGGCATCGGATCGTTCTCCGGCCTGGATGGATTACCGGAAGTATCTGCAGGAAGTTAATGAAATCTGCCTGAACGTCTATCCGGATGATTCCACAGAAGAAGGAAAGTACCTGCGTCTGAAGCAGCAGTACTTCTTTGTCAGTGCCGGCATTGATGCGATCCTCAAATCGCACCTGAAGGATTACCCGACGCTGGATAATCTGGGTGAGATGGTTGCGATCCAGCTGAACGATACCCATCCGGTGCTTGCGATTCCGGAACTGATGCGCGTACTCATGGATGACTACGGCTATCAGTGGGCAAAGGCATTTGCGATCACCAAATCCGTCATGTCCTATACCAACCACACCGTAATGAGCGAAGCGCTCGAACGGTGGCCGGTAGAATACGTACAGAAGCTTCTGCCGCGTATCTATATGATCATCGATGAGATGAACAGCCGCTACGGTCATTATCTGTATGAGCGGTTCCCAAATGAGCAGAACCTCTGGTACGACACCCGGATCATTGATAACGGCGTGATCCACATGGCAAGACTTGCCGTGATCATGTCACACACCGTCAACGGTGTTGCCGAGATCCACAGCGGTCTGCTTGTCAAAGATCTCTTCAAGGATTATGCCCGCATCTGGCCGGACCGTTTCCAGAACAAGACCAACGGCATTACACCGCGGCGCTGGATGCTTTACAGCAACCCGGAACTGAAAAATATGCTCGATGGTGTGATCGGGAAGGGCTATGAGAAGGATTTCAACAAGATCGACAAGCTTCTGAACTATGTTGATGATCCGAAAGTCCAGCAGAAATTCCTGAAGGTCAAGCAGGAGCGCAAGGAGATCCTTGCGGCTTACATCCGCCGTACGACCGGAATTGAAGTCGATACGAATTCCATCTTCGATTCTCAGGCAAAGCGTCTTCATGCCTACAAGCGCCAGCTGCTGAACATCCTGCATGTCATCTATCTGTACCAGCGGATCAAGAGCGATCCCAACTTTAAGATCTATCCGCATACGTATATCTTTGCCGCAAAGGCAGCACCGGCATATGTATTTGCCAAGAAGGTCATCAAGCTGATCAACTGCGTTGCCAAGAAGGTAAATGATGATCCGGATGTCAACGGCATGTTAAAGGTCGTATTCCTGCCCAACTACAGTGTTTCCATGTCGGAGATCC
>JAFWJP010000279.1 GCA_017514645.1 Solobacterium sp.
ACAGAGGATCGTGATATCTCCCTGGGAATGGGTGTCCAAATACGGTATCCGGTTGCGGCGCAGACGCTCCAGGACTTCTCTGTTCGGATGATGATAGATCCGGTACGGTCCGCAGGAAATCACAGCGAGATCCGGCTGTATGGTTTCCAGGAATCTCTGCGAGGATCCGGTTGCGCTGCCGTGATGAGAAGCTTTCAGAACAGAGATCTTCAGTTCAGCGTAGTTCCTGGTGATCTGTTCTTCGGTCACTGTATCTGCATCTCCCATGCAGAGTATGTTCAGCCCGTTGTACCGGAAGAGCTGGACCAGACTGCTGCGGTTTTTGTCGTCATCGTTGATGGTATTCAGATCATGGAACGTGATACTGCCCGATGTCATTGTTCCAAAATGTTCGGTTATGATGCACTGTGCCCGGTAATCCCTGGAAACGTGGACCATATTGCCGCTGTGATCATTGTCATCATGTGTTATGAACATGGTACTGATCGTACGGATTCCTTTGGCGTCAAGTATGGCTGTGAGATGGTGGTAGGCGGTCGGTTTTCCCGTGTCGATGAGAATATTATTCCTGTTGAGAGGCTCTCTGATCAGTATGGCATCCCCCTGTCCGACATTGATGAAGGTGATCTCTCCCAGAGGATGAAACAGTCCCATAACCTGGAACACGAGCAGAAGAACAGATTGTATCACAGCTGCGTGCTTGTTCTTCCGCAGACACAGTACAGTGAGCAGATAGAACGGCAGTCCTGCTCCGAGTACCGATCCGGGAATGCGGAAACCGTTGAACAACGAAAGACATCGGTCCATCCCGGTAAAGAGGCGTTCTGTGCTGAGATACGGACAGAGCAGTGACAGGATACCGACGCCGTAGAGGATCCCGGTACATAAGGCTGTATACGGATACAGCAGCGCAGATACCGGGTTGATTGCCCGGAACAGGATACTCTGGACGATCATCCCGGCATACCAGACCATCAGGCGCGGATGTTCGCTGAAGATCCCGGAAAAGCGGTAGATGAACGGAAGCCAGAATGCTGCAGAGCTTACAGCATACGGATAAATACATAGGCAGATGATCGTACTTGCGCCGAGACGGCTGCTTCTGCCCAGCTCTGTCCGTTTCAGCAGCCTGTATATCAATGACTGCAGCAGAACGAACGGAAAACGGTATATGAGCGCAAGAACAGCATTCACGGCAATCATTGTGCGCTCCCTGTATTTCTCTGTCATCAGGTATTTCAGGAGTTTTTCAACCGCCATAAGCAATCCGGCAAACGATAGTCCCCCTTCCATCAGATATCCGCTGTATACGAGTTCATCTGTCCGGATACCGAGCAGTACACGCAGGAGGATATTCCTGTCGGGATGAACGTTGACTCTGTTCTGGATCCATCTGCGGATGCTGGGATACTGTTTGATGATCTTCCAGGAATGCAGAGTGCCGCTGTAATAGATTCCCCTGGCAGCCGAACGCAGAGAATGATCAGTACCGTAGAAACTGTAAAACGGTTCGATGCGTGACCAGTCTGCTTCAAAGGCGATCCGGGTATCCAGCGGAAGAGGTTCCCTGGTATACAGACGTACATGCCAGCCTTTGCTGCGTACTTCTGCATAGTTCTCACCGGTATTCGTAACTATGCCTTCCGTAATATCCGGAACCGTACTTCTGCCTCTTGGTATGATGCAGACAAGGAAACAGAAAACGAGTATCAGCCAGGACAGATCCTTTGTCCGCATGCGGCAGAAGATCAGTGCCGGAATCACGTAATAGACGCGGAATCTCCCTTCTGCACAGAGAAACAGGATCAGAAGAAGCGCAATGATCATGGCGTGATCATGAATGCTGTCAGAGACAGATCTCTTCCACGATCCCGGCATACTTCTTCTCCCCGATTCCTTTTACGTTCTTCAGCTCTTCAAGTGTCTGAAAGAATCCGTTTGTACTGCGGTATTCGATGATCTTTGCGGCTGTTGTTTCCCCGATTCCGGGCAATGTACAAAGTTCCTCCATGGTCCCGGTATTGATCGATATCTTTCCATGAGGCCGATCAGCCGCCTGAATGATAATGATATCCTTGTCCTTCAGGGTCATCTGCGGATTCAGTGTATCTGTTTCTGCTGTATCCTTGAGAACAGCCAGATCCAGAAGATCTTCCAGTTCACTGTACGGATTCAGCGTATAGGTTCCTGGATACTCGACCTCTCCCTCTATGGTTACATTGATCTGTGAGGTCCTGATCTTCCTGGCATCAAACGGATCCAGGTCAATGCTGAGGGAGATCATCAGCAGAAACACAAAAATAAGCAGAAAGCGCATATGGTACCTCCTGCTTATTCTTACGTATGTTTTCCCTGATTTCCTCAGCTGACCTTTACGATTTCAACCTGATACGGCTTCTTGACGTTGACAGTAGCCTTTGCGCCTACTTTCTTGTCAAGGATCGCAGCTGCCAGCGGTGTTTCATTGGACAGTTTGCCGTTGAGCGGATCTGCTTCCGTGCTTCCGACGATCGTATAGGTTTCTTCCTTGTCTGTATCCAGGAAACGGAGCGTTACGGTCATACCGATCTGGACATTCTTGGAGCGGGTCTTCTTCTTTGTATCGATGAGTTCGATATGCTTCAGCATCTCCTCGAGCTGTGTGATACGGTTTTCGACCTGAGCCTGTCTGTCACGTGCAGCGTCATAATCTGCGTTCTCGGACAGATCTCCGAGGGAACGTGCTTCCTTCAGCTCAGCCTTGACTTCCTCTCTCTCGATGTGTACCAGTCTTTCATATTCATCCTGAAGGTTTTTCAAGCCTTCTTCGGTTACATAAATCTTGTCATCAGCCATCTTGAAATACTCCTTACTCAATTGCGGATTATAGCATTATGTCGTGAATAATGCTACTGATTTTTGTTTCCAGAAGATCGATCGCCACAGTATTGCTGCCGCCTTCCGGTATGATCAGGTCAGCGTAGATCTTGCTGGGTTCCACGAACGACTGGTGCATGACACGGACGGTGTCCATGTACTGAGTGACAACAGAATCCAGTGTTCTCCCCCGTTCATTGACGTCGCGGACCAGCCGGCGGATAAAACGGACATCCGCAGGTGTATCAACGAAGATCTTGATATTCTGCAGTCTGCGCAGATCCTCGTTTTCCAGCACGAACAAGCCTTCCAGTATAATAACGTCCGCAGGATCCACTGTTTCTGTGATCTCGCTCCTTGTATGGTGGACAAAGTCATAGGTCGGCTTGAGGATACTGTGACCGGAAGCCAGTTCCTTGACCTGGGAGACCATATAATCATTGTCAAACGCAAACGGATGGTCATAGTTCGTCTTTACACGCTCTTCAAAGGGCATGTGCGACTGATCCTTGTAGTAGTCATCCTGCCGGATGATGACGACTTTTTTCTCCTCCTTGAACTTTTCCATGATCGTTTCAGCGATCGTGGTCTTGCCGGAGGCGCTTCCGCCGGCGATTCCGATAATAATCGGTTTATTCATATTCTGGCTCCTCTTCTGCTCTCAGCAATCTGCCGCTGCTGTCATATTCCAGTATATAACTGAAGATTCCTGTTTTACCTTTCAGGATCCGTTCCAGAAACAGCCGGTCTCCCGGCCAGAGTTCCAGATCCAGGATCCGGTCTTCATCGATCCATGCCAGAGTACCCTCTTCTGTATCGTGAAACGTCCCGGTGAAGCGCTGGGATGTATAGACGGAGATATCTTCACTTTCTTCACCTTCATACCGGAACTGCAGACGTCCGCGGTATTCCGGAGTGCAAAGATATCCTGTTTCTTCCAGGGTTTCCCTGATTGCGCATTCTTCCTGTGTTTCCCCGGGCAGGCTCTTTCCACCGACACCGATCCACTTGCCGTGGTTCACATCATGTTCCTTGCGGTTTCTCAGCAGCATCAGCCATTGTCCGTCCCGGATGAGATATACCAGTGTACTGCGGATCAATTCAGATACCTCGCAACATTGGCATTGTGCTCTTCCAGTGTTTCTGCGTAATGCACTTCACCGGTCTTGACATCAGCCATGAAATACAGGTAGTTGCTGTCCGTCGGATGAAGTACGGCATCAATGGCGTCTCTGCCGGGATTGAGGATCGCTCCGGGAGGCAGACCGGCATACTTGTAGGTATTGTACGGTGATTCATAATCACTGTTGACTTCACAGGCCCACCAGTCATCATCTTTCTCGATGTCAATGGAATAGCAGACAGTAACAGATGACTGCAGCATCATACCGATATTCAGACGATTGTAGAAGACACCGGCGATCATTTTCATATCCTCCGGCCTGCCCGCTTCGTACTGGACGATACTCGCAAGCGTATACAGTTCGTGGATGCTGAGGTCGCTGTTTTTCATCTCTTCGGCATAGGTATTGTAGACAGCCAGGGACTGATCCAGCATCTTCTCGGTCACAGCTTCAGGCGTTGTCTCACGGAAGAACCGGTAGGTTTCCGGAGCCAGATACCCCTCCAGAAGAACCCTGACATTGTCGTTGAACATTTCTTCTGTCAGGAACGGGTACCGTCTCATCAGGGAACGGATGTAGGATTCATTGTTCCAGAGCGCAAGCAGTTCATCCGCACTGACATTGGTCTTCTCCGCAATCTTCACGGCAGCGTGCTTTGCCCAGTCTCCTTCCACGATTGTGACCGTGACTTCATCCGTCAGTGCCTTTGTGGAATCTGTCAGGATCGTCAGGATCTCACCTGGCTCCATACTCAGGTCAATTACATAATCGCCTGCTTTCAGATCCGTGAGATGATTCTTCTTTCCGTAACGGTAAAAACTGCCCGCATCACGGATCACACCGTCCGCTTCCAGACGTTCACCGAGAGACCGAAGTGTATCTCCCGGATTGACCGTAACGATCACTTCTTCGGATTCGCTCTGAACAGGACGGAGATTCATTTTGCTGCGGACAGTCAGAACTGCGAAAAGCAGACCTGCAGCGATGATCAGCAGAACTGCGATCCTGCCGGTATGCAGCTTGCGGCGGCTACGCCTGGCCATCGTTTTCACCCATGAAGGCGTCCAGGACTTCGGCGCACATTTCCAGTTCTTCTTCGTCTTCTACTTCGTAGAGGTTTCCGTCATCGTCATACGTAAACGGATAGACATCTTCGTCGCCCGGTTCCTGAAGCAGAACATAGTTCTTTCCTTCATATTCGAAAGTCAGCACGATCTGTGCTTCATGTTCATTCCCGTCTTCATCGGTGAGATAAATCTTATCTTCCATAATACCATCCTCATAACAAAAGGCGCAGAACGCCTTCTAGATCCAAATTCCGCTGCAAAGAACAGTCTAATCGTTCTCTTCCAGATAGAAGCGCACAAGTTCTTCAATGATCTCATGCCGTTCGACAGACTGAATGATGCTGCGGGCATTCTTGTGGCTGGAAATATAGGCAGGATCATTGGTGATCAGGTAGCCTGCCATCTGATTGATCGCATTGTAGCCACGTTCCTCCAGAGCATCTTCAACAAGTTCAAGAACCTGACGGATATTCTGTCTTCTGACCTCGTCTGCGTTGAAACTCATTGTCGGGGATGTATCATATCTTGCCATATATAACCACCTCTCTTTTTTTAATCTTAAATCAATCCACCAGAAAAGTATAGACAGTGGATTCTTAATCATTCTGAATTTCAGAGAAAAAGGCAGTACCTCTGACAGGTACTGCCTTGATGGATCAAGCAATCAGATCACGAACAGCCTTGAGGGCATCTGCCACTTTTGCTGTATCGCGTCCGCCGGCCTGGGCCATATCCGGACGTCCGCCGCCCTTGCCTCCGCACAGAGCCGCAGCCGTACGAACCATCGTACCGGCATTGAGTCCCTTATCTACAGCGGCTTTGGACAGAGCGCCGACGAAGGTGACCTTGTCAGCTTCCGCATTGGTCAGGAAGACGACAGCGTTCTTCAGTTTGCCGCGCAGCAGATCTGCGTAGTTCTTCATCGCTGTTGCGTCCATATCCCTGACGTTCAGGAACAGAACATTCAGCCCGTTGATCTCTTCTGCCTTCTCCAGGGCATGATCTGCTTCCGCAGCCATTGCCTTCTGTCTCGCTTCCGCGACTTCCTTCTTCAGCCCATCGTTTTCCGCAAGCAGCTGTTCGATCTTTTCCTGGAGACCGGTATAGTTCGTCAGTTTCAGCAGTTTCGCTGTTTCATTGAGGTAATCCTCTTCACCGCGGAAAGCTTCATAGGCTTTCATCTTTGTGACACAGGTAATTCTGCGGATACCGGAACCGATCGATTCTTCGCTGAGGATCTTGAAGACACCCAGATCCCCGGTGTTCGCAGCATGTGTACCACCGCAGAACTCCTTGGAGAAATCACCCATGGTAACGACACGGACTGTATCTCCGTACTTTTCATCAAACAACGCGATAGCACCTGTCTGCTTCGCCTCTTCCACAGGCAGCACTTCCGTTCTGATCGGTACATTGGCTGCGATCATCTCGTTGACCATATGTTCGATCTCCGCCAGCTGCTCTGCAGATACCTTTTCAAAGTGGTTGAAGTCAAACCGCGCATAGTCCGGACCGTTGTAGGAACCTGCCTGACCGATATGATCGCCCAGCAGACGTATCAGCGCGGACTGCAGCAGGTGCAGACTGGAATGGTTGGCACGGATCTTCTGCCTTCTTTCTGCGTCATATGCGCCTTCCAGGACATCGCCTTCATGCAGCGTTCCGGAAGTGATATGGATGTGATGCATATGCTGATTGTGCGGTGCTTTGCGTACATCCAGAACTTCTGCTTCGAAACCTTCGCCGCGCAGTGTACCGATATCCGCTGTCTGTCCGCCGGATTCAGCGTAGAAGCAGCTCCTGTCGAGGATCACATCTCCTTCATCAACAAGTTCATCGACATGTACGCCATCGATGAAGAGCCCTGTCACCTTTCCTTTGCTTGTAAGGTCTGTATAGCCTGTGAACTCAAACGGTTCGTCGAAATTCATCAGATCTTCGGACTGTCCGTGCATGGACTGTTCTTCGCCACGGGCATTTCTTGCACGTTCCTTCTGGATCTCCATCTCTTTCTCGAATCCTTCCAGATCAACGGTATAGCCCTTTTCTTCAGCGATTTCAGCTGTCAGTTCCTTGGGGAATCCGTAGGTGTCGTACAGTTTGAATACGACCGATCCGGACAGAACCTTGGTATCCTTGTAGTTTTCCAGTTCGTTGTTCAGCAGTTCTTCGCCGTTCGCCAGTGTTTTGTGGAACGATTCTTCCTCATTTCTGACCAGACGTGATACCAGAGTGACCTTGCCCTGCAGATACGGATAGTATCCTTCCATCATATCCGCAACGACCTGAACGAGTTTGTACATGAACGCGCCGTCGATTCCGAGCTTGATGCCGTAGCGTACCGCTCTTCGGAGAACACGTCTGAGTACGTATCCGCGTCCGTCATTGGAGAAGGATGCACCATCGGCCAACGCAAAGGTAACCGTGCGGATATGGTCCGCAATGACCCGGTAGGCCATCTTGTATTCACGGTCGGAATACGGATGCTTTGCAAAGGTTTCCGTCGCTTCGATGACCGGCAGGAACAAGTCAGTATCAAAGTTTGTTTCACCGCCCTGGATCAGGCAGACAAGACGCTCCAGACCCATACCGGTATCGATGTTCTTCTGCGGCAGTTCCTGGTACTCCGTACGCGGCATCTCATCCGGACGGCAGTCATACTGCGAGAATACAACATTCCAGACTTCGATATAGCGGTCGTTTTCGATATCTTCAAAGAAGAGCTTCTCCCCCAGACCTTCCGGATCAAATTCCGGTCCACGGTCATAGTAGATCTCACTGTCAGGTCCGCCGGGTCCCCTGCCGATCTCCCAGAAGTTGTCATAGGTTTTGCGGATATGGTTCGGATCAATGTCCAGGGTATGCCAGATGGCAAGTGCTTCTGTATCATCCGGGTAGACCGTAACATACATCTTGTCCTTGTCGAAACCGATCCATTCCGGGGACGTCAGGAATTCCCATGCCCAGGGACTGGCTTCTTTCTTGAAGTAATCACCGATCGAGAAGTTGCCCAGCATCTCGAAGAATGTATGGTGACGGGAGGTCTTTCCTACATTTTCGATATCGTTCGTCCGGATGGACTTCTGGGCATTGGCGATTCTCGGACACTGCGGTTTTTCCGTACCGTCAAAGTACTTCTTCAGCGGTGTAACACCGGCGTTGATCCAGAGAAGTGTCGGGTCGTTGTGGGGAATCAGGCTAGCGCTGGGAAAGATCATGCATCCCTTCGTTTTGAAGAAGTCCAGGAACATCTGTCTGACCTGATTTCCGGTAAGCTGTTTGTTTGGCATATGTTTTCCTCCGATAAAAAATCCTGCAGAATCACTTCTGCAGGAACGTAGTTCTACGCGGTACCATCCTGTTTCGCACATGAAGTGCGCACCTTAATTCATGCTTTAACGCTGCAGGCGGTGCTGATTGGGCACTCTCCTACGGAAGCTTCGCAATGTGCACACGGGGAAACTCTCACCTGTCATTCCCTCTCTGATGCGCTGCGTTCAGTGCTACTCACCCGTAATCAACGATTTAATGAGAGTTTATCACAGTTCAGCGGATTCGTTAAGCAAAATCTTGCGGTTCTTCCGAAAGGATTACATAACCTGTATCCGAGCAAAGACGCTGTGACAATGTCGTACGCCGGCGGTGGCGGTCCTCATGCGCAATACCGTTCAGGAAGGCCTCCTTTGAGCCCAGCAGGATCAGGGAGCGGCGGGCACGTGTTACACCGGTGTAGATCAGTTTCTTCTGCAGCATGATGGTATGCTGATGTGTCAGAGGCATGATGACGATCGGATATTCGCTGCCCTGTGATTTATGGACGGAGATACAGTAGGCAAGTGTAATATTGGAGATCGTTTCCGCAGTGTAGGACGCGATGATTCCGTCAAAGTCCACATACAGAGTCACCTTCCCGTTTTCGTTCTCCTGGGCGGTTTCGATCTCTGTCAGGATCCCGATATCACCATTGAAGACATCATCCTCCGGCTGGTTTTTCAGCTGCAGGATCTTGTCGCCTTCCCGGAATACGGTATAGCCGAAGCGCATCTGCCGCCTGCCCTCTTCTTCCGGATTGAACACTTCCTGAAGATAGTTGTTGAGCAGATCGATACCCGCATTGCCGCGGTACATCGGGGACAGGACCTGGATATCGTTCAGCAGATAGCCCTTTTCCATTGCATTGCGGACAATGGACGCAACATGGTAACGGATATCCTGCGACGGACATTCAAAGAATGCAACATCATGGGTATACGCTTCAAAATCAACAGTCCCCTGCCGGATATCATGAGCAAGCGCAATGACATCGGATTCGTGTTTCTGACGGTAGATATGGCTGAGTCGGATCAGGGGAAACATACCGGAATCGATCAGGTCCCGGAGAATGCACCCGGGTGATACGGACGGCAGCTGGTCTTCATCTCCGATGATGCAGATCCGGCGTACATTGCGGCAGGCATCCAGAAGATGATAGAACAGCCAGGCATCAACCATGGAGAATTCATCAATGATCAGAAGATCAGCATATACAGGTTCATCTTCATTTCTGCCGAATGTATTGGATTCGAGATCCCATTTCAGCAGTGAATGGATGGTCATCGCACTCTGATCCGTAAGCTCCGACAAGCGTTTTGCGGCCCGTCCCGTCGGTGCAGTACAGACGACTTCCGATCCGGGATACAGTTTCCGGTAAAGAGATGTCAGGGCTCTGACAACGGTTGTTTTGCCGGTACCCGGTCCTCCGGTTATGATCGTGAGCGGATGGGCAAAGAATGTCCGGATCGCTTCTGTCTGGTCTTCATCATAGCGGATCCCGGTTTCCTCCTGAAGCTGAAGGATTGCCGGTTCCAGCTGTGTTTCATCCACCGGGTCCGACAGCAGATACGGGAATGTTCTCAGAAAGGAAGCGATGCCTGCTTCGGCATCGTACTGTGTCACGGGATAGACGCGGTCTTCTTCCTCGATGAGCGAGCGGCGGCGGATTGCCGTCTGATACAGCGTCTCATAATCGAACGACAGCCCTTCGCACTTCCGGCAGAATGCTTCTTCCAGTTCATCGTAATACAGGAAGGAATCTCCGTTCTGCATGCAGAGATCCATTGTCAAAGACACCAGCAAAGCATACAGCCGCCGTTCGTCATCGTGCGGAAAGCCAAGATTCATTGCGATCTTGTCGGCGGTTTCGAAACCGAACCCGTCGCATTCCTCGATGACGCGGTACGGGTTTTCTTTCAGTTTTACCAATGCCTGGGTACCGTAGGTACGGTTGAGTCTGACCAGATTACGCATGCCGATCCCATGAATATTCAGGAAGCGGATGAGCTGTTCCATTCCTTCATCTTCCGACATCAGCTGTTCATGGATCATTGCGGCCTTTTCCGCAGAGAGCGGTACACGTCTGAGACAGGAAGGATCATTCCTGATGAGGTCCAGACAGTCTTCCCCGAGGGTCTCCACGATCTTCATGGCCGTCTTTCTGCCGATGCCGGGAAACTGCGGTCCGGAAAGAAACCGGATGATGCCTTCCGATTCGGTCGGAAGCGGTACACCGTAGGAATGCATCCTGAACTGCATACCGTAGGTCGGATGCTCAACATATTCCCCGAGGATCTCATACTGCCTGTCTTTTTCCAGCACAGGAAAAATACCGGTGACAGTGATGATCCGTTCATTTTCATCCGTTCTCCGGAAGCGGAACACACTGTATCCGGTTTCTTCGTTCCTGTAGAGAATATAGGCTACATTCCCGGTAATGCGTATGACTTCATCGTTCATTCTGCGTTTCTGCGGATCTGTTCCATCAGATCTTCACCATTGCGGTAAACCGCGTCTATGACACCGCCGCCGATCAGATGCTCTCCCAGATAGAAAACAGCTTCCTGACCCGGCGTGACGCTTCTGACGGTCTGGGGATACACCGCCCGGTAACCGTCTTCTGTACGGATCAGTTCCGTCTCCTGATCCGGCTGGCGGTAACGGAACTTGGCTGTACAGGAGATCCTGTCAGGGATATCCATGAGCAGGTTCATATCCGTGATCCGGCAGGCATCGGAATACAGCCAGTGCTGATTCGCTTCGTCTGTTACATACAGTTCGTTTTTCTCAACATCCTTGCCGATCACGTAATACGGACCGGTACCGCCGATATCAAGGCCTTTTCTCTGCCCGATCGTGTAATAAAGAACTCCCTTATGCTCCCCTTCAGTCTTATGATTCGCAATATTGATGATCTTCCCCGGTTTCATCGGCAGATAATTGCTCAGAAATGCCCGGAAATCACGTTCCCCGATGAAACAGATACCCGTGGAATCCTTCTTGCCGGCCACATTGAGACCGATTTCGGAAGCGATCCTGCGTACATCCTGTTTCTTCAGGTCTCCCAGGGGAAACCGGATATCCTTGATGATGTTCCGGTCAATCTGGGCAAGGAAATAGGTCTGGTCCTTGCCGGTATCCGCAGCTCTGGCGATCGTCGGCTGACCGTTGTATTCCGAGATTGAAGCATAGTGTCCGGTAGCGAACAGTTCAAAACCATTTCGGCGTCCGAATTCGATGAATCTGCTGAATTTGATATGTTTGTTGCAGAGAATATCCGGATTCGGTGTTCTGCCTCTGCGGTATTCTTCCAGAAATGTCAGGAATACATCATTCCAGTATTCTTCGATGAAATCAACGCGGAGAAGCGGCAGACCGAGGATCCGGCATACTTCAGCCGCATCGTTGTAATCCTGTTCCTGGGTACAGATCTCTTCGTTCAGTGTCGGATTGCCCAGGATATCATCATTGGCAGCGGAATCCCAGTTACGCATAAAGGCGCAGGTGACATCATATCCCTGCTGTTTCAGAAGCCATGCGGCTACCGCGCTGTCCACGCCACCGGACAAACCGACCATGATCTTCATAGAACCTCCTCCCTGCTGCGGACCTTTCCGCAGAGACTCCATTTCGGGCATTTTACATTGCAGTGGGCTGTCCGCAGTTCCTTCAGATGTTCAACGAGTTCCCGGTCTTCCTCATCAGACAAAAAAACAGGTTTCATGATCAGTGACGGATTCTCCTTCAGCAATGCCATCATTTCTTCTTCGTCTCTGTCTGAGCCGGGAAGCGGGTCACATGACCGGCGGATCATCTCCTGCAGTGCTGTAGGATCCAGCAGTGTACGGTAGAGATTCCGCTCTTCATAGGAAAAAAGCCGGTCTTTCAGATATTGTTTGATCCTGCGCCCGGCAGGACAGCTGTTAACGGTATACAGAACAAGCATATTGTTTATAAGTTCCCGGACAGAAAGTCTTCGGGATGTTCCTTGAATTCATTGAGCAGACGCCGGAACAGTTCACAGCGTTTCGCCTGGCTGCGCAGTACACGTACGTTGACATTGACCTTGAATGAGGTACCATCAAGAAACAGTACATTTGTCATGTCATCGCCCTCCGGCTTCATCCGCAGTACAGAATCATAGGCGATCCAGACACAGGATCCGCTTTCCGGCGAGAGTGTCGGCATGAGCAGAGGTCCATCCTCGCTGATGAGCACAGGTATTTTCTGTACCGCGCCGGTCAGAGCACGGAACGCTTCCTGGCGCCCTTTCCGCGTCGATCCGCAGCGAATGCACAAACGATCGATCAGATCCAGAGGCATCTGACGTACAACAACCGATTCATTGGCAAAGATACAGACGGAGGATCGCTGCTGAGCATCACAGCAGATAACATCAAGAGACCGCAGATTCCGCATCAGACCATCCTGTCATTGTACGGATCCGCATCATCCGCGTCCGTATCGTCATAGAACCGGTAGTAGCTTTCCTCCATGCGCTGCAGTACATGAAAACGGTGCTGGGCGATTGCCCGGTACAGAACGTAGAAACCGGCCAGGCATAGAAGCACTGTTACGGCAACGGACAGAAAATCACTGATGGATTCGATCATACACGTTCATTATAGGAGAAATTCAATCCCTGAACAAATAATCTTTCCCCTTCAGGACTTCCGTCCTGGAAAGCCCGGGATATCCTTTCTGGCGCAGTACTTCATACGCAACAAGCGCGACACAGTTGGACAGGTTGAGACTCCTGGCTTCCGGTATCATGGGAATCCTCATGCAGTGATCATAGTGCAGCGCCAGGATCTCTTTGGGGATCCCTGTGCTTTCTTTGCCGAAGATCAGGTAGATGTCTTCCTCACAGGCATTGTAGTCGAACGAATCCGGTGTTTTCTCACCATAGCGCGTTACATAGTACAACTGACCGTCCGCCTGTTCCAGAAACACGTTCCAGTCGGAGTGGATCACGTAGTCTGCTGCATTGCGGTAATCCATTCCGGCCCTCCGAAGATGCTTTTCATCCATATAGAAGCCAAGCGGTTCGATCAGGTGCAGACGCATGCCGAAAGCCATGCAGGTACGCATGATATTTCCGGTATTGGCCGGGATCTCGGGCTCATAGAGCACAATGTGGATCATTCCGTTCCCCTTTCCAGTTTCGGAACGAGAAAGCTGACAATGCAGTACAGCAGGACCATGCAGATCAGGAAACGGATGATGATTCCCGTAACAAGATCAAAGAACAGACCGCCCGGAAGCAGATTGATCATGATCGATGTACGCGGATCCAGCAGCCACAGGTCGTTGTCAAAGAACAGCAGATGGAAATTCGTCCAGAAACCGTTGAAATCCACCATCGCCCAGACGGCAACAAACGCCACAACGCCCAGCATAAAGAGCGAGCCGTTCCTCAGGCCGTTCTTCAGCAGAAGACTTC
>JAFWJP010000280.1 GCA_017514645.1 Solobacterium sp.
GATGAAAGAGACGGTGATGTCACGGATTCCCTGGTCGTTGCCGGCCGTTCCAACTTCATCGAGGAAGGTGTCATCCGTGTTGACTATGCAGCGTTCGACAGCCACAACAACGTTGCCACACACAGCCGCACCGTCCGCTATACCGACTATACATCACCGAAGTTCATTGCGACTGAGCCGTTCATGTTCAAGAAGAGCACTTCCTACAGTTTTGATTTCATCCGGGCGGCGGATGTCCTGGACGGTGATGTAACCAGCAAAGTCAAGGTCATGTATTCCTCCCTGTATTCCGCAACCACGGAATCCCCGATCACCCTGGAAGTCACCAACAGTCTCGGTGATATCGAGAAACTGGAACTGAATGTCCGTATTCTGACAACGCAGGAATACAATGACTACCGTCCTGCGCTCTGGCAGTACATCGTCTATACCAAGGTCGGTGAAGAGATCGAGCCATGGAACTATGTCGGCGGTGTCTGGAGAAGCGGACAGTACTATACCTTTGAAGAGACGGAGTTTGATTACGCCGATGTGACCTTCAATCCGGATACGGTGGATTATTCCGAACCCGGTGTCTATGAGCTGGTATTCCGGTTCGCTTCTGCGCCTGCGTGGACAGGAACCGGTTCATCCATCATGTATGTGATCGTGAGGGACGAGTAGTATGGCAGAGAACAGAACAATGGATTTCTTCGACCGGATCGAGCCCTACAGTCTCCTTTCCGATCTGCTGCGCAGTCTTTGGGCGATCCTTGCCGGAGCCCTTGCGGCAGCCATGATCACGATCATGGTCACCAGAGCGAATACAACGCAGCTGTATACGGCCAACGCAACCTTTGCGATCATGTCCCGTACCACGTCGTCCTACGCGTACAACAACCTGAACGCGGCCAAGAGCGCAGCCACCAGTTTCACCAGCATTCTCAACAGCGAGATCCTGAAGAAGCGTGTCTGTGAGGATGTCGGACTGTCTTCTTTCAGTGCCACGGCAGAAGCCAGTGTGGTCAAGGAGACGAACCTTCTGGTCCTGACCGTTACCAGCGACTCTCCGGAAAAGACCTTCCGGATCATCCGTTCCATCATGGACAACTATCCGGAACTGATGCAGTACACCGGTACGAACATGGTCATGGAAGTGCTGGCCCAGCCTAAAGTGCCGCTACGTACCATCACCGTGGACAGCGCTCTGAGCAGAGCCAAACGGAGCTTTGTGTATACATTTGTAGGATTATTGTTGCTGTTTGCGTATCTGTCCATCCGTCATGACACGATCAAGACCGATAGGGATCTCAAGGAAAAGCTTGACGCAACTGCGCTTGGTTCCATCGAACACGAAGTCCTGCGCAAGACCCGCAAGGACAAGGCAAAGGCAAGCGTCCTCGTGTCCGATGTCACCGCAAGCTTCTCCTATGTTGAGAAATACAAGAAGATTGCCGCTTCCGTCATTAAATCCGCGGAACGCCACCATGCCAAGATCATTGTTATCACCAGCGTTGCGGAACATGAAGGCAAGTCCACGGTAGCGGCCAACCTGGCACTGACCATGCAGACACAGCACAAGAAGGTTCTCCTGGTGGACTGCGACATGCGCCGTCCTTCCCAGGCGAAGATTTTCGGCATGAATGTGCAGAAGGGGACGGAACTGACAGACCTGCTCAGCGGCGAAACACCGCTTACTCCGGCCGTCCTCTACCGGGAAAAGAACACCCGCCTGCCGATGATCCTGTGCGGCACAGGCAAAAAGGATTCCACGGAATACCTGAAGGACGGGTCATTCGCCGATCTGATGGAGAAACTGAGGGATGCAGCTGAATATATCATCCTGGATACACCGCCCATGTCCCTCATGGCCGATGCCGAAGCCATCGCCAACTGCGCGGACATCAGTATTCTGGTCGTCCAGTACAACCGCACCCTGTCCGCCGATGTCAACGATGCCATCGATGAACTCAAGAAGTGCAGAGCGCACATGTCCGGCTGCATCCTGAATGATGTACGGGTCCTCCCGGGCACCGACCGCCTCACAGCCGGCTCCCGCTACGGATACGGCAATTACGGCCGTTACGGGCGTTACGGCAAGTACGGAAAATATGGCAACTACGGACACTACGCAGAAAGAAGGAAGCCTGCAGCAGCCGCAGATGAACCGGCTCCGAAAGCACCGGAGGAAGAAAAGCCGGTCGTGGAAATGTATACCGACGAAATACCAGCGGTCAGTACTGATACCGAAGAGATCGAGAAAGCAGATACCGAAGAATGAGTACAACGAACACAGAACTGGAAAAACTCGATATAACACAGTTTATTGATGGTTTTCTGAATGCCCTGAAGCGGACCTGGATCATCGTAGTGATCCTGACCGCTGTTTTCGGCATATTCAACTGGTTCCGTGTCCGGAATACCTACGTACCGGTGTACAAAGCCGAAGCCACGGTCGCTGTCTATTCCGTCAGCGAAAGCTCCGGCGCCGACTCCAAATCCGCCGAACAGCTCGGCACGGTATTCCCGTACATCCTGACCAGCGGTGTCCTGAAGGATGTCATCATGGCGGATATGGGTGTCACTTCCCTGCCCGGCACCATCAAGGTCACCAACATTGAAGGCACCAACCTGCTCACCATCAGCGTATCCACCGGCAATCCCGATACCGCCTACAAAGAGCTTCTCTCCG
This sequence comes from Solobacterium sp., assembly GCA_017514645.1. Lineage (GTDB taxonomy): Bacteria > Bacillota_I > Bacilli_A > Erysipelotrichales > Erysipelotrichaceae > Bulleidia. The sequence continues at coordinate 2,672 of JAFWJP010000280.1, forward strand.
TTATCAAGAACTATCCCAAGGTTGCTGAGTACGTCGTTGGCAGCACCCGCATGGAAATCGTGGATGACAGCGGCGTACCGAACGACAGCGGCAGGACCGTCGCCGTACGCTCCAATGCCCTCAAAGGCGCAATGATGGGCTTCGTGCTGGGAATGTTGCTGACAGGAGCGTATATGCTCATGTTCCGCACCGTCCGCTCCGCCAAGGACATCCGCAATCTCTCCAACATCGAATGCCTGGGCACGCTCCCGGTATACAAAAAGAAGAAGCGGAAGAACACAGCTTCCAGCATCAATATCATGGAGCACAACGTCCAGGAGAACTATCTCGAAGCACTCCGCCTTATCCGCACCCGTGTCCTGCGCAGGCTGGAAGAGAATAAGCACAAGGTCATTATGGTCACCAGTACGGTACCGGGTGAAGGAAAGACCACCATTGCCGCAAACCTGGCCATCTCCATGTCCGGCAAGGATAAAAAGGTTATTCTTATCGATTGTGACCTGCGCAATCCTTCCCTGCAGGAAATCTTCAAGATTCCGGAGGACCAGCCCGGCATCGTAGAGGTCCTTAACCGGGAAGTCAGGCTCAGCCAGGCCATTGTTAACTACGCTGACTACGGTATGGATCTCATGGTCCTGTTCGGTTCCCAGAAGCGTACCACTGCCTCTACCGAGCTCCTCAGCGGCGAAACCATGGGCACGCTGATCGAAGGCCTGAAGCAGCGCTTTGATGTCATCATACTGGATACCCCGCCGAGCGCCATGCTTGTAGACGCTATGCTCGTATCCAAGTACGTCGACGAAGCACTGTATGTCATCATGTGCGACTACGCAAAGAAGAGCGTTGTCGTCAACGGCATCCAGGAACTGTCTGCAGCCGGTGTCGAAATCGGCGGCTTCATCCTCAACGGCGCCAGAAGCAGCTCCACCGGCTACGGCTATCACTCCTACGGATACAACAGTCGTTACTACATGTCACGCCAGGATGACACCGCGGAAGAAAACAAAGAGGAGGATGCCCATGTATCTGGATAAAATGAAGAGCACAGCCAATATCCTGAGTATTCTGGTGAAGATCGCCGGGGTCCTGCTGTGGATCGGTGCCGGTCTCATCGTCGTTCTGGCCGGTCTGACGCTGGTTATGTTCCGTTCGGATATCTGGATGAAGATGCTGGAACAGGCAATGACGATCCAGGTCCAGGGCTTTACACTGACGGTGGATCAGCTGAGAGCGCTGGATCCGACCGCCCTGCGCAGCTGGTTCCTGATGGTACTGGCGGCCGGACTGATCATGATCATCCTTTCCATCCTGGAAGTACAGACACTATCCAGGGTTCTGGAACGGGTCAAGGAAGGAAGACCGTTCGATCTGTCCGTGCAGGAGAATCTCCGGAAGCTCGGTACTCTGGTCATCATATCCGGTGTTCTGGGTGCTGTGATACAGCCTCTCAGCAACCGTATGATGATGCGGATCGCCGATCTGTCGCAGATCTTCAACACCGAAACCGTATCGAACGTCACACTCAATTTCCGGCTGGATCTGAAATTCGTGATCTCTGCTCTGGTCATCTTCCTGCTCAGCCATGTAGCTGCGTACGGCAGAGAACTGGAAAACAGAGCACACCGGACGGAAACAGCAGAATAGTACTGATACACAAAGGACCGTACAGTGAACTGCCCCAGAAAAATGGGACAGTCATAAAAA
>JAFWJP010000281.1 GCA_017514645.1 Solobacterium sp.
CGATGAGATCCTGAATACGCTGTACAACTCCGTATGCATCTTTGCCTGGGTCGCGTTCAATGAAGGCTGGGGGCAGTTCGACAGCGAAAAAGCCACGGCGTATATCAAGCGCTATGACACGACACGCCTGGTGGACAGCGCGTCCGGCTGGTTTGACCAGGGTGCAGGTGACTTCCTCAGCAGACACTGCTATATCCTCCCGTTCTGGATGCCGAAGGATGACGGAAGGATCATCCTGCTGAGTGAATTCGGCGGCTACTCCTTCCTGGAAAAAGGCCACAGCAAAGTCGAAAAGCTGTACGGCTACCGTAAATACACCGACAAGGGAACACTGGTCAAAGCCATTGAAAACCTGTACCGGACCATGATCGATGCGAATATCGCCAAAGGACTCTCCGGGTGTATCTATACGCAGGTTTCCGATGTGGAAGATGAATGCAACGGTCTGTTTACCTATGACCGGCAGGTCATGAAGATCGATCAGCGGATGATGAAGCGGATCAACGATAAACTGAAGCGGAGGGTGAAATAACATGCAGGATAAACTGGTGATTGCCGAAGCACTGGAAGGTGCGGTACGGATCCGGGCAGTCCGGACGACACAGCTCGTGGAAGAAGCCAGAAAATCTCACAATATGATGCCGACATCGTGTGCAGCGCTGGGCAGAGTCCTGAGCGTGACAGCGATCATGGCAAGCGATATGAAGGAAGATGACGCGAAGACGGTCGTCACGATCAACGGACATGGTCCGGCTGGTACGATCGTTGCCCAGGCGGACGGTGCCGGCAATGTACGCGGATTCATCGGTGATCCGGGACTGTATCTGGTCAATGAAAAGACAGGCAAGCTGGATGTCGGCGCAGCCGTCGGAACCAACGGAACGATGTCCGTATCCAAGGATCTCGGTCTCAAGGAACCGTTTGTAGGCGTTGTGGACCTTGTCAGCGGAGAGATCGGTGATGACTTCACCTATTACTTTGCGGCAAGTGAACAGACACCTTCTGCCGTAGCGGTCGGTGTCCTGGTGAATATTCCCGGCTGTGATGTCCGGGCAGCAGGAGGTCTGGTCATCCAGATGATGCCCAACGCTTCCGAAGAAGCCATCGAATACGTTGAAAATGTCACGAAGACCATGAAACCGGTATCCAACTACATCGATGAAGGGAAAACACCGGAAGAGATCATCACGCTCCTGTTCCCGGACGCAAAGCTTCTGGATGAACGGGAGATCCGCTGGCACTGCGACTGCAGCAAAGAACATTTCGCAAGTGCCCTGTCTTTGGTGCAGGAAGCGGATCTGGAGGAAATGATCCGGGATGATCACGGTGCAGAGATCACCTGCCAGTACTGCGGGAAGACCTACAGCTTCACGGAAGAAGAACTGAAGGAGATCCTGGAGAAACACCGCAATGTGGAAGATCGGAAACGTCTCGATCCGTAACCGGATTGCAGCAGCCCCGCTTGCCGGCATCTCCAATCCCGTCTACCGGGAAATGATGCACAATTACGGCGCCGGACTCGTCGTCAGTGAAATGATCAGTGACAAAGCCCTGCACTATCAGAACAAACGTACGTTCGATATGTGCCGTACCGTCCCCGGCGAGCACCCGGTCTCCCTGCAGCTCTTCGGCAGCGATCCGGATACGATGGGAGAAGCGGCTGCCTATCTTACCGAGCACACCGACTGCGATATCATCGATATCAACATGGGCTGTCCGGTTACCAAGGTCATCAAGGCTCATGCCGGCAGCTGGCTGATGCAGGAGCCGGAACTGGCAGCGGATATCGTCCGTGCCGTCGTCTCCCATACCGACCGCCCGGTCACCGTCAAGATCCGTGCCGGCTGGGACAAGGACCACATCAACTGCGGTGACTTCGCCAGGAAGATGGAAGAAGCCGGTGCCTCCGCCATCGCCATCCACGGACGCACCAAGTCCCAGCTCTATGAAGGCCGGTCCGACAACCGTTACATCCGCACCGTCAAGGAAAGCGTGTCCGTTCCCGTCATCGGCAACGGAGATATCCGTACCGCGGAAGACGCGGAACGGATGCTCGCAGAAACCGGATGTGACGCGATCATGATCGGAAGGGGACTGCTCGGAAGACCGTTCTTCCTGAAGGAACTGGAGTGCCGGCTGAACGGTGATTCATGGGAAATGCCCGGGTATGAAGAAAGAATCGCACTGGCACTGGACTATGCCCGGAAGCTGTGTGCCTATGAGGGAGAAGATACCGGTATGCGGATGATGCGCTCCATGGCCGGCTGGTATATCACCGGCATGCCGTTTGCGGCCCGTTACAAGAACGAACTGTGCTCGGTCAGCACCTATGAAGACATGGTGCGCATCATGGACAGCTACCGGGCATTGCTTAGTGAAGGTGTGTGACTTGGTCACGCATTCAGAAACAGAATTGTGCTATTGTAAGTACAGGTCATAGGAGGTAATAACATGGCTAGAATCAATGTTGGCGAAAAGATGCCGAATTTTGTCTTCAACACAGGTTACCGCAACGATGTAAAGCTTTATGACGAACTCGCAGAGAACAAGACAGTCATCTGGGTTCTGCGTTATATGGGATGCACCGTATGCCGTTATGACATTCATGAGATCAACAAGCGCTATGATGAGTTCAAGGCAAAGAACTCCAAGGTTTTCGTTCTGATGCAGAGCGATCAGGCACACATCCAGGAGGATTTCGACCGTACAAACGAACATCCGGAACTGGAAGTGATCGCTGACCCGGAAATGGCGATCTACAAGGCGCTGGATATCAAGCCGGCCGCTTCCATGGAAGAACTGGCAGGCGGTCCGGAAGGACTGGCAAAACTGCAGGCAAAGGGTGCCAAGGCAGCAGCTGCAGGCTTCTCCCACGGTGATTACGAAGGCGATGAACAGCAGCTCCCGGCAATGTTCATCCTCGACAAGGACGGCGTTGTTACCTATGCACGCTATGCGGCGAACATCGTCGACCTGCCGGATGTAGACGGCGTTCTCGAACTGCTTTAATCAAGGAAAGTCCGCAAAAGCGGGCTTTTTCAAAGGAGGAAACCATGACAAGGATCAATGTCGGCGAGACCATGCCGGACTTTGTATTCAATACCGGATACCGCAGTGATGTGCATCTGTATGATGGTACGTATGCCAGGACAGTACTCTGGGTCGTACGCTACATCGGGTGTCCGCCGTGCCGCTATGACGCACATGTCATCGGACAGCGGATCAATGAATTCAAAGCGAAGAACGCGAATGTCTTTGTCCTGATGCAGAGCGATCAGGAACACATCCAGGAAGACCTGGAACGGACAGGGGAACCGGATCTTGCCGTAGAGATCATTTCCGACCCGGAGATGAAGATCTACAAAGCCCTGGATATCCGTTCTGCCGTGGATAAAACCGAACTGCGTGGGGAAGGCAGTGAGTATGAACGCTACCTTGCCAAAGGCGCACTGACCAAGGAAGCCGGCTATACGCACGGTGATTACGAAGGCGATGAGCTGCAGCTTCCTGCCCAGTTCATCATCGACCGGAACGGTACCGTCCTCTTTGCAAACTACGCCAGGAGCATGGGCGGTATGTTAACGGTGGATGAGCTGCTGGAAAAGCTTTAGACAACACGATATACTGATTACAGAAGTTAGAGGAGGAAAACAATTATGCCCAGAATCAATGTAGGCGAAAAGATGCCTGAATTCGTATTCAACACAGGTTACCGTACAGGTGTCAAACTCTACGACGGAACAGCTGACAAGACTGTTCTTTGGGTCGTCCGTTACATCGGCTGCCCGCCCTGCCGTTACGATGCACACGTTCTCGGTCAGAGGATCGATGAATTCAAGGCGAAGGGTGCGAATGTCTTCGTTCTGATGCAGAGTGACCAGGCACACATCCAGGAGGACCTGGAGCGTACCGGTGAGCCGGATCTGGCAGTTGAGATCATCGCTGACCCGGAAATGGCCATCTACAAGGCACTGGACATCAAGCCGGCAGAGTCCATGGAAGAGCTCATGGGACCGGAAGAGGATGCTGCAAAGCTGATGGCCAAGGGTGAACTGGTCAAGGCAGCCGGCTATACACACGGCGACTACGAAGGTGATGAGCAGCAGCTCCCTGCACTCTTCATCATCGGCAAGGACGGTACGGTTGAAGTTGCGCACTATGCCCGTTCCATGGGTGATATGCCGACAGTCGACGAAGTCCTGGAAATGCTGTAAGAGACAACCACACAAACAGAAGGATGCCCGGAATGAAGTACTCCCAAAAATTGAACAAAACTTTTGGGAGTACTTTCATGAAACTGAGTTATGAAGAGAACACATGATTTATTGATATAAATCCGTCTCACCTCACCTAATTATATCTATTATAAATATTACATTGCTTTTTCATTACCGGGTGATGGTATTGTTCATCACAAAAGATTTTACAGGACAGATGACTTTGTGATCATATGTCTTTGCGCAGTATGGATCGGTTATACAGACAGCCGTCTCAGATCCGCAATCAAAGCAATATACTGATAAACCAATCGTAAAAAGGGGCTGTAAAACCTCCGATTATAAATCGGAAGTAATACAGCTCCTTTTCTGTCCGGTGTTTTGTCAATGCGCAATTTCGCATGGTATATTCTTTTTAGAGAGAAGGGACTGCCGTTCTGCGAAAGGAGAACAAATATCATGAAGAAACCAACACGCAAACAGAGATTCCGTTATTGGATCGACTACCGTATGGCTGCAGGTACAGCCAGTATGGTCAAACTCCTGCTGACCATGGTCATGACCTCCGTGCTGTTTGTGACAGTTCTGGTTCTTCTGTTCCACCTGCACGCAGACGGGAAATCTGTCATTGCTGTCTTCTGGGACAACCTGCGTTCAGCGATGTCTTCTTCATTTCCTTCTTCAGATTCCGGTTCTTTGTTGTATATCGTCCTGTATACACTGCTGGGTCTTACCGGTATGATCTTTACCGGCATGCTGATCGGTATTTTTTCCAGTACGATGCGCGGCAGGATCGTTGCTCTGCAGCAGGAGAATCCCGATATCATTGAGGAAGGACATACGGTTGTACTGGGTTTCCGCATCGGTGAATATGCGCTGCTGCGGGAACTTATCGTGGCTGCGGAAGATGAAAAGAAGACGATCGTTGTTGTTGAAAACATGGAACGTCAGGAGATGGAACAGGCGATCAGAAAGAATATCAAGGTTCCGGCAAATGTTCGTCTTACCGCAATCAAGGGCGATACGACAAGCCCTAGCGCCTTGGCCTGCTGCGGGATACCGTTCTGTTCGACCCTTGTCGTCCATACACGGGATAAAGGCCGGACGATCAAGACGCTGCTGGCAGTGGAAATACTGCTGGCAGAATGTGAAAAACGTCCTGTCATCGTGTCATCCGTAGACACAAACAGTCCGATTTTCTCAGAAGAGATGCTGAAGGAGAACGGGATCACGATGCTGCATTCCGGGGATGTTACTGCGCGCATCATTGCCCATTCCGCTACCCAGACCGGCATCTATGAAGCCTTGCTGGATATCATCGATTTTGCCAACTACGAATTCTATTTTGAAGAACGTCCGGAACTTGAAGGACTGCCGTTCGGAGCAGCCGTGCTCTCGGCAAGAAAGGCCATTGTCAGCGGTATCTACCGCGATGACAAGGCACTGCTCAATCCTCCTCAGGATACGATAATACAGAAAGGCGATGTGCTGATCACATTTGAAGAAGAACCGAAGGATCTGATCCTCGATGATCCCGCCGGGTGCGTACTTCCGGAACCGTCTGAAGAAATGCTGGAGAAGATCATTGAGGAAGTTGTCATTTTCGGAATCAACTCTTCGATCGGTACGATCCTGGAGGAGCTGCCGGATAACATTCAGCATGTACGGATGATCGGTCTGTCCCCACAGGATAAAGTATCCTTCCTGCCCGAGGAAGAGAAATACGATACAGATCTGATCTTTGATTACCGCAGCACCGAATCTGAAAGCAATCTCTGTGACATGGTGCGGCAAGCCGGCCATATCTGCGTACTTGCCGACCGGCGCAGGAAGGAAGAAGATGCCGACACGGAGACGATGCTGAAGATCCTGAAACTGCGGAATCTCAAGAAACGGTACGGGCTGAACTATACGATCACTGCTGAAATGCGCTGTGAAAACAACCGTAATCTGATCGCGTCTGAAGAGACTGAGGATTTTGTGGTTGCGACCGATCTTTCCTCAATGATGCTGGCGCAGATCACAGCGGATGTAAGGAGAGCACCGGTATTCATGGAACTGCTGGATGAGATCGGTTCAGAGGTCTACCTGAAACCGGCCGCTCTGTTCGGACTTACAGATACAGAACTGACCTATCAGGAACTGCTGAGACGCGTATATGCAGCCGGCAGTATCCTGATGGGCATCAGAACCCCGGATACACCGTTCAAGATCCTCGCTGATACCACCGGCAGAATTGTCCTGACGGAGAATGATCAGCTGATCCTGCTTTCGGAGGAATAGGCAAAGAAATACACAGATAAACCAATCGTAAAAAAGGCACTTCATGTGAAGTGCCTCTTGTATGTTAATTCGTGTAGTTGTCGAAGTAACCCTGAACCAGGACGATCGGTGTACCTTTGTCACCGGAACCGGAATTCAGATCACACAGAGATCCGATCAGATCGGTCAGCTGACGGGGTGTCGTACCCTCGGAAGCCATCTGTCCCTTCAGGTCGCCGTCCTTCTCCCGGATACGCTGAGCGATCGCTGCCTGCAGTGCTTCACCGGTCAGGTTCCCGTAGTCATTGTCAGCCAGATACTTGATCTTGAGTTCATTCGGTGTCCCGATCAGTCCGGCTGTATATCCCGGAGATACCACCGGGTCCGCCAGTTCCCAGATTTTTCCCTGCGGATCCTTGAATGCACCGTCTCCGTAGATCATGACCTCGATGTTCTTACCCGTCGCTTCGTTCAGAAGCGCCTGTGTCTTTTCTACAAACTCCTGGCAGTTCCGGGGGAAGAGTTTGACCTTCTCATCAGTTGCCTTGTTGGAACCGAGCAGACCGTAGTTCTCGTTGAATCCGGAACCGTTGATTGGCGCTGTCATGATGTCGTCCATTCCCAGGACGATCCGGGCACCTGCCTGACGCAGGATGCGCTTCGTACGCTTGCGGGTGTGGATATCGCAGTTGATGACGACATCCGTGTAATCCAGTACGGCATGTGGCCGGTTGGAGAGGATGATTACAGCTTCTGCACCCTCGCCTTTGATCAGTTCTTCGTAGAACGCGACATAGTCGACACCAGTGAAGCGGTGCGGATTGAACCCGAACAGTTCACGGTAGCGCTCCATGGTCAGGATATCGGTATAGGGATCGATCCCGGCTTCATCCAGCTGATCCAGCGAAACGAGTTCGTTCCCGACTTCATCGGAAGGATAGTTGAGCATCAGGACAACTTTTTTTGCACCCCTGGCAATGCCCTTCGGACAGACAGAGAAGCGGTTTCTCGACAGAATGGGGGAAATGACCGCAACTGTCTCGCCGCCGGTCTTCTCACGGACGTCCGCAGCGATATCATCGATCGTGCAGTAGTTTCCCTGCGCACGGGCCACTACAGACTCGGTGATGCAGACAACATCCTTGTCCCTCAACGCGAATCCTTCACTCTCGGCAGCCGCCAGAACAGAATCACAGACAATGCGCGGCAGGTCGTCCCCTTCGCGGATGATCGGTGCACGGACACCTCTAGAAACAGTACCTATTCTTCTTTCCATATATCCTCCGGTGTATTTTATGACATGACTATTATATCTTTTTTGGATGAGTTTGCAGATTTCATTGCCGAAAAATGCTAGGATTTTTGCATAAGGAGCACTGAGAATGAAAAGTATTACAGATTACGGACTGACCCTGGAACCTGCGGAAACCCCTTCCGGAACGAGCTGGGCGATCATGAGCGAAGGCAGATGCGTCGGCACTGCCGATCTCAGCAGGGACGGCGTCATTTCCGTTTTCATCAACGAGGCAGACCGTTACCATCACTATGCCTTTGATGCGATCCGCATCCTGACCGTCTACGCCCACGAAGATCTCGGCATCGATACCGTCTTTGCTTCCATGGACAAGGAAAACGAAGGCGCCCGCCGCATCCTCACCCACAACGGCTATGAGATTATGCAGGAGAGTGCCGGTCATCTGTATCTGGAACACCGGAAACTCACAACAGTACGGGATGATGACTATGATCCCGGGGAAGGCAGGCAGGTCCTGTACTTTGCCGGCGGCTGTTTCTGGGGCATGGAAAAGGTCTTCCGCCTGCTGGACGGTGTAACGGACACCTGCACAGGGTATGCCAACGGACATACGTCAGCACCCCGCTATGAAGACATCTGCCGCAACGATACCGGCTACCGGGAAACCGTGCGCGTGACGTATGATCCGGCACAGGCACCGACAGAGATCCTCCTGAAGGCGTTATTCCTCTGCATCGATCCGACGGTGAAGGATCGTCAGGGAGAAGATATCGGCACCCAGTACCAGACCGGTGTCTACTACCGGGATGAAGAACTCGGGGAAACGGTCAGGAAATACTTCGAAGAGGAAAAGAAAAGACACGGGCGCTTCGAAGTGGAGCTGGAACCCTTGAAAGTATTCTACGAAGCGGAGGAATATCACCAGAGATATCTGGACAAGATGCCCAACGGCTACTGCCATATCACAAATGTGGAAATGGAAGAAGTGAAGAAACTGAACAACCGGTAAAACGGTTGTTTTTTCCGGAAGAAAGTAGTCTATAATGAGTGCATGTGTGAAGCTTGGGCTTCCAACCATAAAGGGGACTGCTATGGAAAACGGACATCACTTCCTGGTGAATCAATCAATACTGTACCGGAATACCCAGAAGTATTTTGACAAGATCCTTTCGAAGTTTGATATCGGTGCCGGACAGCTGATCTATATCATTGCGATCAATGAGAACGAAGGCGTTACCATGCAGGAAGTCTCCCGGCTTCTGGAGATGGACAAAGGAACGACGACCAAGTCGATCCAGCGTCTGATCGAACAGGGATACGTCGAAATGCGCATTGATGAAAAGGACAGACGCATCAAGCACCTGCACATGACGGAGAAGTCCGGTCAGATGATCAATGAGATTTACGGTTACCGGAATGATTACCGGATGACCCTGGCCAAAGATATGGATTTTGAAACGTTTGCCGAAGCGCTGGAACAGGTGACGGACAATTCCCGGAGGCTTCTGGTGGATGAAGACCGCTACCAGGGAATCCGCATCGGACGTCTGGACAAGCTGTCATTCGCGGATTATCCGGGGAAGGCGGCAGCCGTGGTCTACATGGGCGGCTGTAACTTCAAATGCCCGTACTGCCGGTACCGTGACCTGGTCTTCATGCCGGAGAATTACGCAACGGTCAGCCCGAAGGAGGTACTGGGCTTCCTGGAAAAGCGGAAAGGTCTGCTGGACGCGGTATGCATCAGCGGCGGAGAACCGCTGCTGCAGGAAGGACTTGCCGAGTTCATGGATGAGATCAAGGATCTCGGCTATGAGATCAAGCTGGATACCAACGGCTACGATCCGGAAAAGCTGCAGACCTTGCTGGAGACCGGACTGGTGGACTGTGCCGCGCTGGATGTCAAGAATACCGCATTGCGCTATGCGGAAACGATCGGCATGCAGGCAAACGCCTTCCGTTATGACAATATCGTAAGATCCATCGCAATCCTGCAGCAGAGCGGCATCACCTATGAACTGAAGACGACGGTGGTAAGGGAATACCATACCCTGGAACAGCTGAAGGAACTGGCGGAATGTCTGAAGGACAAAGGACACTGGGTTCTGCAGCAGTTCATCCCCGGCGACAGCAACATTCTGCCCGGTCTGACGGCCTATACACCGGAAGAGATGAAGGAAATGTACGCAGTTGTCCGGCAGATCAAACCGGATACGGAACTCCGGGGCATTGATGAATGAAAACAGGCTCTTCCTTGGCGGAAGAGCCTTTTGTTTATTCTCCTTTGATCAGGATGAGGCATCCTTCGATCAGTCCGACCTGGGTCAGGTCACGCGGATCGAAGTGCAGGAGCCGGAACACTGCCTGCATGATATACCCGGTACAGAAGACGTTGATCAGTGTACCGATGCCGGCAGGGGCACCGAGCAGCCAGCCGATCGCGAATACCACCACCAGAATGACCGTCTGCACTGCTCCGATGGACAGTTTTCTCAGCCGCTTTCCCAGACCGATGAACAAGGTGTCCCGCGGTCCGCATCCAAGCTGAGCAGCCATATAGTAATACTGGCCGACCGCACACAAGGCAATGCCGATCAAGGTCATGATGATCCCTCCGGCCATAGTCGAAGGTTCCGGCAATAGTCCCGTCCAGATGATGAAGTCCGAATAGTAGCCGCAG
>JAFWJP010000282.1 GCA_017514645.1 Solobacterium sp.
CCGGATCCGGAGAAATTCAATGAATCGTTCAACGAATACCTGAATACGGAAGAAGCACAGGCGCTGATCCTGAGCAAAGCAGCTTCGTTCATCGATACGACGGATGCCGAAAAGGAAATGAACAGCATGATGAACTCGCTGTCTTCCACGATGGCAGGGGCCATCGGAGAGATGCTGGGATCAGCGATGGAAAAGCTGGGACCGGCGATCGCGGACAACATCCAGAAAGCGATGTCGCAGACCATGAACAGCATGTCATCTTCCATGACAAACGCATTTCACTTCGACGCAAATGCGTTCCGTGACGCGATCCGCCTGAACTTTGACGAGGAACAGCTCAGCAATCTTCTGACATCCCTGATGGGTACTGAACAGGATTCCTACGCAAACAATCTTTCAAAGCTTGGCTATGCCGATCTGCTGGTTCCGGATTCCATTACGATCTATCCCAAGGACTTCGATTCCAAGGAGGAGATCATCCGCATCCTGAACGATTACAACACGCTGATGAGCGACAGCGGACAGGACCGCAAGGTCATTACCTTTACCGATATTTCCGCCGCTCTGACATCCGCTGTTACGGATATCGTCAATACCATCAGCTATGTCCTGATTGCCTTTGTCAGTATTTCCCTGGTCGTATCATCGATCATGATCGGTGTCATCACCTACATCAGTGTACTGGAGCGCCGCAAGGAGATCGGTATTCTGCGGGCGATGGGTGCGTCCAAACGCAATATTTCCGAAGTGTTCAATGCCGAAACCTTTATCATCGGTCTTCTGTCCGGGCTTGTCGGAATCGGAATCGCTCTGATATCATTATTCCCGATCAATTACATTGTCCACGAAGTGACCGGGCATCCGGAGGTCAACGCGTTCCTGCCGATCTCTTCGGCTGCTGTTCTGGTTGTTCTCAGTGTCATCCTGACGCTGATCGGCGGTATCTTCCCGTCCCGGAAGGCTGCCAAGAGCGATCCTGTTGCGGCACTGCGTTCGGAATAAAGGAGGTTTATGGCTGATTTCAAACTTGATACAAGCAGTCTTGGCTGTGTGTTTACCCGCAACCGCACAACCTGTCTGGCACAGATTCCCATTCTGAACCGTCTGCCTGACAACCTGCAGCGCAGTCTGGAGCGCAAGGTCGTACATCTTCTCTACAAGCAGGGGGAGACCATCTTTCATACCGGTGATCCGGTGACGACGATCGTCATCATCCTGAAAGGAGATGTTCGCCTGGTACAGCGTGAGGACACCGGAGAAGAACATGTGATCGAACTGGTGAAGGACGGTTCTGCAATCTGGCGTACGATGTTCCTGGAGGACGGGACCTATCCGTATACCGCGGAGTGTCTGACGGACGTTGCGGCTGCGCTGGTCCGCAAGGAGGATCTTGTCCAGGTGATCGCCCGGTTCCCGGAAGAAGCCACGGATCTGCTGCTGATGCTCAGTACGGAACTGCTCAACGCGAATGAGAAGTCCGTTCTTCTCTCGGTGAGAAATCCCTATCAGCGTCTTGCAGGATTCCTGCTGGATCAGGACCGGAAGGAAAGCGGTCCGGAGATCCGTCTGAAGCTGGATGATATCGCTGCAGGCATCGATCTGCGTCCGGAGACGATCAGCCGCAATATCTCCCGTATGGAAAAAGAAGGTCTCATCAAGCGGACCGGACAGGGAAAGATCAAGGTTCTGGACCGGGAAGGGCTGACACAGGTCTACAGCAATGAAGAGTAATACAGACTGCAAAGTCTGTATTTTTTCATACTGCTTTGGCATAATGGATACAAAGGGAGAAAGCAGTATGAAAGACATCTACTATAATTACTCCGGCCTGGAACACGGCAGCTGCAGTACAGTCATCATCGGAAAGAACGCTTCCACGACAGGAAAAGTCATCATGGGGCACAACGAGGATGATACAGACTGTGTTGTCCAGGCACATCTTGTTCCCCGCATCAAGCATGCGCCGGGAGAAATGATTACATTTGAAGACGGCAGGGCAATCATTCCGCAGGTGCGGGAAACACTGGCTTATTACTGGTCTGAGGTCAAGTGTGACGGCGGTATTTCGTTCGCAGACGGATATGTCAATGAGTGCGGTGTGGCAATCGTTTCCAACGCCTGCCGTCCCAGCAAGGACGCAACGGGCGTGAAGACGGACAACAGGGAAGCCTACGGTCTCGGCTATGCACTGCGCAGGCTTGCGGCAGAACGTGCGCATACGGCGCGGGAAGGTGTACAGGTCATGGCGAAGCTGGTCGAGGAATTCGGCTATTTCTCTTCCAGAACCTATCATATTGCGGACGCGGATGAAGCCTGGACGGTATCGGTTCCCAAGGGACACCGGCTGGTAGCCAGACGTGTCCAGGATGACGAAGTCTACTATATTCCGAACCATTACATCATCCACGAAGTCGATATGAACGATCCGGATAATTACTACGCATCACCGGACCTGATTACATTTGCAGTTGAACAGGGATGGTATACACCGGCGAAGGAAGGCGATTACAGCGATTTCGACTTTGCCAAAGCCTATCAGGACAACTATGATGTCATGCCGCAGGCCAATATCAACCGGGCATCCATTGCCTGGAAACTTCTTACGGATCTGGAACCGGAAGGACAGGATCTCAAGATCACAGCCCTGAAAGCACCGCGGAAATACAGCCCTGAGGATGTCAAGAAGGTTCTGCGTTCCCATGGCGAGGGGATGTGGGTCGACCGTACGGAAGGCGGCAATGCCAATCCGCACAAGGGATTCGATGATCTTCTCTGCGTCTGCAACAATATGACGGTTGAGAGCACGGTCTTCGTATTCAACGATGATATCAACCTGCTCAGAATGTACAAGGCAAACCCGAAACCCTGCCTGTCACCGTATGTACCGTGGTATCCTGTCGCTCTGAAGGAGATCCCGGAAGGCTATGAGTGGAATACGGCAAAGGAAGCCCAGCCGTCGCATTTCCGCTGGGATGAGGAAGAATATGAATTCGATCCGTCCAGGGCATGGTGGGCATTCAAGAACGTACAGTTCCTGACGGATTTCAACTATCGGGCAACGCACCGCCCGATCAAGGATCTGATCGCGGTTGCGGAAACCAAGTGGGAGAAGGAGACAGCCGCAGTCGAAGCTGCTTACAGAACACTTGCGGAAACGGATCCGGACGCTGCTGCAGAGTACCTCAGTGACTATACACAGCGCCAGGCCCAGGCAGCGCTGAAATGGGCGCGCAGGACCGTCGGACAGCTCTATCTTGCCCACTACCACGAAGACAAGTACGATTAACAGAAGATCCGGCAGAAATGCCGGATTTTTTATGTGGAACAACACGCTATAATGATAAGTATGAACAAGAACAATCATGGCTATATTGCAGGAATCGGCGCAGCGAATGTCGATATCTACGGCAAGAGTGCAGTACCGGTCCGTATGGGAACGGATCATCCGGCAGAGATCACGACCGGATGCGGCGGTGTAACAAGGAACATCATGGATGATCTTTCAAGGCTGGACGTCCCTGTGCGTTTTCTGACTGCTTTCGGTAATGACAGCTACGGTGATCTGCTGCGCAGGAACTGTGAAGAATGCGGCATTGACATCTCAGCCGCAAAGATCGTACCGGGTGCGTCCACCGGTGTCTTCATGCAGGTGCAGGATGAGCACAATGATATGCTCATTGCGATGTGCGAC
>JAFWJP010000001.1 GCA_017514645.1 Solobacterium sp.
AGACGGTCGGTGACGGCGTCAAGGTCAAGGCAGCCGGCGGTGTACGTACGAAGGAAGACATGGATGAAATGATCGAGGCGGGTGCGGAACGGATCGGTACCAGCAAAGGCATCAGCCTGATGTAAATATACAGGAAAGTTCGTGTTTGCTTTTTGAAAAACAGTCTGATATGATAGACATGCTTTGTTGAAGAAGGGGGGGAGAACGGAAATGGCACGGGTTGTAGTAAAGGAAAACGAAAATCTGGATGATGCACTGCGCAGATTCAAGCGTCAGGTATCCCGTAACGGTACCCTCGCAGAAGCACGTAAGAGAGAGTATTACGTTAAGCCGGGAGTCAAGCGCAAGCTGAAGAGCGAAGCTGCACGCAAGGCAAGAAAGCGCAGAAAGTAAGAAGAAGCGAAACGCTTCTTTTTTCTTTGTGTTTGCATTACAATGATGCCGTAGGGGGAATTATACCTTGGAAGAAACAAAAACGGTCTGCCTGGAGGGGATGACAGCACTCCAGGCCATCAGCCTCATCGGAACAGAAGACAGGAATCTGAAGACACTGTCCGACTGTTTCGGAAAAGAAATATCGTTCCGTGATAATACATTTACCATTCAGAAGTGTGATGATGTCATCTACAGCCAGATTTTTGATGTTATCAAGGCACTGTATGAAGTAGCGCGCAAGAATCAGCCTGTTACCGAGCACGATGTGATCTATGCCTGCCGTCTTGTATCAAAGAGTGAAGAAGTCGGCTTTGAGGAACTTGGAAATACGGTGATCGGGCGTACCCTGACAGGCAAGGCGGTTGCCCCGAAGACGAAGGGACAGCTGGCGTTTGTCAAAGCAATGGACCGGAAACCGATCGTGTTTGCGCTTGGTCCTGCCGGTACCGGAAAGACGTACCTCGCTGTGATCAAAGCTGTCAGCGCACTGAAAAAAGGGGAATTCAAGAGAATCGTGCTGACCAGACCGGCTGTGGAAGCGGGGGAAAACCTCGGATTCCTGCCGGGGGATATGAAGGAGAAGGTTGATCCGTACCTGACACCGCTGTATGATGCACTGCATGATATGCTCGGTGTGGAGCAGACGGAAAAACTGATTGAAAAGGGAACGATCGAGATCGCTCCGCTGGCTTTCATGAGAGGACGTACGCTGGACGATTCGTTTGTCATCCTGGATGAAGCCCAGAATACAACACCTGCCCAGATGAAGATGTTCCTGACAAGACTGGGGTTCCGTTCCCGGATGGTCATTACCGGTGATGTGACCCAGATCGACCTGAAGATCGGCACGAAGAGCGGACTGATTGACGCGGCAGAGATCCTGAAGGAAATTGATGATATCAGCGTTCTGCGGCTGACGAGCGATGATGTTGTACGTCATCCGCTGGTGCAGAAGATCATTGAACGCTATGAAGCGAAACAATAAGCACCTTCCGGGTGCTTTTTCGGCAGAACAGGAGAAGACAAGACCATGGAAATAACGATCATCAACCGGACGAATGCGGCTGTGGAAAGCTTTCTGACGCTGTTCGGAAAGATTGCGGAAAACGCTGAGAAACAGCTGGGGCTGGAAGCAGACCGCGAGATCTCCGTAACCTTTGTGCGTTCCCGGACGATCCATGCTTTGAACCGGGATTACCGCGGAATCGACCGGCCGACGGATGTCATCAGCTTTGCCGTCCAGGACGAAGATACCATCGTAGAGGAAGAGATGAAGGATCTCGGGGATCTGTTCATCAATATCGACTATGCAAAGCGCCAGGCAAAGGAATACGGTCACAGCTATGAACGGGAGATCTGTTTCCTGTTCACGCACGGACTGCTGCACTGCCTTGGCTATGATCACATGAATGAAGAAGACGAACAGGAGATGTTTGCTCTGCAGGACCGGATCCTGGATCCTGTGATGCCGCGGAAGTGAGGATAATGAAATGAAACGTGAAGACCTGATTGAAGAAGCGTTCAAAGCGCTGGAGAATTCCTACTCACCGTATTCTAATTTCAAGGTGGGAGCCTGTGTTCTGTGCAAGGACGGAACACTGTTCTACGGGACAAACATTGAGAATGCGTCGTATCCGGTCACAAACTGTGCGGAGCGCAGTGCGGTATTTGCCTGCTAT
>JAFWJP010000283.1 GCA_017514645.1 Solobacterium sp.
GAATCCTTCCCGCCGGAAATGCATACCGCGATCCTGTCTCCCGGCTGGATCAGATCATAGGTATAGACAGCTTTGACAAACGGTGCCCAGAGCGTTCTTCTGTACTTCTTGTTGATGGAGCGCTCGATCGCCTCTGTCCGGGTAAACGTTCTTGCCATGAAATCCTCAGAACGAAAACAGTACGCCTGCGCCGGCCGCAATCAGAATGACAAACAGCGGGTGCAGCTTGCTCTTTTTCAGATAGAGTGTCAGAAGCGCTGCATACAGAATCACTGCCTTGACATTCACCATATTCGCAAGGGATGCGGCCCCCTGATTGAGCAGTGCTGTCTGGTAGATGCTCAGTACAGCGGCCAGAATGAATCCGACAACAGCCGGCCGGAAGCCGTCAAATACCGCCTTGACCGCTCTGGAATCCCGGAATTTGTCCAGTACTCTGCAGATGATCAGGATCACGATCAGACTCGGTGCAACCAGAGACAACGTCGCGCAGACAGCTCCGGGGATCCCGAACATCTCGTAACCGACATACGTTGCCATATTGACCCCGATCGGGCCGGGTGTGCTCTCTCCGACCGCAATCATCGTCGTCAGACGGTCCAGCGTGAACCAGCCGTATTTCACACTCATTTCCTTCAGGAACGGAATCGTTGCCAGACCGCCGCCGACGGCGAACAGACCGGTCTTGAAGAACTCCCAGCACATTCTCAGAAACAGGCTCATACGTTCTTCTCCTTCAGGATCATCCTTGCGTAACCGACCGCACCGGCCGCAATGACCAGGATGACGGTGGACAGATCCGTAAACTGTGCCAGCAGGAATGCCGCAATGAAAACGATACAGTCCGGCAGCTGTTTGACACCCTTCAGGAACAGGTTCCTGACCGACACAAACATCAGGACGCAGACACCAACCTGAATCCCCTTCAGAGCATGCTGAACGACTGCCAGATCGCTGAAATTGGTAATCAGTCCGGCAATCAGCGTAATAATGACAAGAGACGGTGAAATGACCCCGAGCGTTGCAACAATACCCCCGAGTGTACCCTTTACTTTATAGCCGATGAACGTCGCTGTATTGACCGCAATGATGCCCGGCGTACATTGTCCGACCGCATAGTAGTCCATGACTTCGTCCTCTGTAGCCCAATGATACTTCTCAATGACTTCACGCTGTATCATCGGCAGCATCGCATATCCGCCCCCGAAGGTAAACAATCCCATCCGGAACCAGGCGCTGTACAGATCCCAGTAGATTCTCATCGATCTGTCCTCCTTTTCATAACAAATACAAGTGTATGCGCTGAACGCAGGTATGTAAAACAGAATTTCATCGATCCACCGAAAAACTCCCCCAGGGGAGTTTTCAGTAACATGCAATACTCGAATCCGTCCGTGACTCCGTACCGGCAACGTAGACACCGTTTTCCAGCCGTTCGATGATCTGTCCCCTGCCGAACGCTGTACGGTTGTCCGCCCACTCAATATCATGCCCTCTGGCCTTCAGTGCTTCATAGATCTCCGGATCGAAACCCGGTTCGATCCGGATCTGTTTCTCCTTGATCCACTGCCATCTCGGCGCATCCAGGGCCATCTGCGGATTGAGATCAAAATCAATCCGGTTCATGACTGTCTGGACATGACCCTGCGGCTGAAGTATCCTCCGTCGCGGGCTGACTGCTCAACCAGCTTTGCGGCGATCTCACCTTCGTAGAAAGCTCTGCCGTTTGATTCCCCGATCAGTTTCAATGTACGTGCATGATTCTTCAGTGTAACCATGTCGCCGAAGTGATAGGATTCCCCGTTGCTGGTGAACGTCCGGAACCATTCTTCATATTCATGCTTGCCCCGGAATGCTTCCTTGAATCTCTTCACACTCGCTTCCCAGTGATAGGCCAGCCGGGGTGAGAGCGGATATCCGTTCTCCGCATAATCGATTGCCGGCGCGAGATCCTCTTCCAGGGTCAGTCTGCCGAAGCGTTCCACCAGCGTGCACCAGCCTTCGACCGCTCCCGGAACCATAACCGGAACCCAGCCGTACAGGGGCATCTTTCCGTCCGGTACACGGTCCAGAACCTTCTGTCTGCTGATACCACAGGGTGAATAACCTGATGCGTTCAGTCCGTGAAGTTTTCCGTTGATCCAGACCAGTGCGAACGCATCGCCTCCCAGACCGTTTGCGGTCGGTTCTACGACGGTCAGCGCAGCAGCCGCAGCTACAGCCGCATCCACTGCGTTCCCGCCTTTTCTGAGGACTGCAAGCCCTGCAGCCGTCGCAAGATTGGATCCGCTTGCCACGACCCCGTGCCTGGCCGTAATACAGTAGCGGTTGGAGGGATAAGGCTGGTACAGCGGATCAAACTTCATCGGCATTCTCCCTAATATGTCAGGATCTCATTTCCTGTTTCCGTAATCAGGATCGTATGTTCCCACTGGGCGGAATCCTTGCCGTCCCTGGTATAGATCGTCCAGCCGTTATAGGGATCGATCTCTACATTTGCGGTACCGATATTGATCATAGGTTCGATGGTGATGACCATGCCGGGTACCAGTACCATACCGGTTCCCTTCTTTCCGACATGCGCAACGAACGGATCCTCATGGAATCCGATACCGACACCGTGGCCGCCGAGATCACGGACAACGCTGTATCCCTGTTTCTTGGCATACTGGGCAATGGCATACCCGATATCCCCGATGCATGCCCAGGGCTGTGCGGCCGCAATACCGATCTCAAGGCATTTCATCGTCTCTTCCACCAGACGCTTCCTCTGCGGTGTGACCGTCCCGATCATGAACATCCGGCTCGCGTCGGCATAGTAGCCGTCCACGATCGTCGTACAGTCAACGTTGACGATATCACCATTATGAAGCTTCCGGTGCTTTGCCGGGATTCCGTGACAGACTTCCTCGTTGATCGATGTACATACGCTTTTCGGATAACCCTCAAAGTGGTACGGCGCGCAGATTCCGTTATGTTCATGCGTATACGCCGTTACGATATCATCGATCTCCTGAGTGCTCATTCCTTCATGGATCTGCGCTGCGACTGCGTCCAGAACGCCGGTATTGACTGCACCTGCCCGGCGGATCCCTTCAATGTGGGAAGGTCTCTTGATCAATCTTTCATCCGGTACGATCTTTCCTTTGCGGCGAAGTTCTTCCATCCGTTCCCGGATATGCGCTGGAATCAGTTCATCATTGAAGATCTTCTCGATCTTTGCTTGTTCGCTCATCTTCATTTCCTCTCTGTTGTACTGCCGAAGCCTCCGGTACGGATACCTTCCGCTTCATCATCTTCCGTAATTCCGAACGGCACGAAGATTCCCTGCAGCATACCCTGTCCGGCAGAGATCTCCACTGTTTTATCCTCATGGGTATCATTGGTCAGACGGCACATGATATGCCCCTCGTTTTCTGCTTCGTAATAGTCACTGTCGATGATTCCCACCGTGTTGTTCAGCTGCAGACGGTAGCGGAAGCCGAGACCGCTGCGCGGAAACATCATCAGCGTCCACCCAGGTTCGATCCTGGCCCGGATCCCTGTAGGGATGAAAATCTGCTCTCCCGGGGCGATCACAATATCCACCGGTGCATAGAAATCGTACCCGGCTGATCCGGCAGTTGCCCGTTTCGGTAACTTCAGGCTGTCATAGATCGCCCGGATATTGCCGGTACCGATGTGTTTCGTCCACTCTTCCGCAAAGCGTTCGTAGGATACCTTTTCGAATTTGCCGACCTTGATCATCTTCTACCTCCGAGTTCATACATCAGTTTCAGGACAA
>JAFWJP010000284.1 GCA_017514645.1 Solobacterium sp.
GATGCAGCTGATCAAGAACACCTACTTCGTGGATGAAGACGGCGACAGTGTCCAGGAAGGACGCGGAATTCCCTATAAGGTCCAGCAGATCTTCCTGGCCATCGAACTGGAACGGATGATCGGCAAGAAGGATATCTTCGAATTATATATGAACCGTCTGAATTTCGGCGGCAAGATCCGCGGTGTTCAGAAAGCAGCCGAATACTACTTCGGCAAGAGCGTACAGGAACTGAACCTGTCCGAATCCGCCCTGCTCGCCGGAATCATCAACCAGCCGAACGGTTTCAATCCCTACTATTATCTGGATGCCGCAACAGCCAGAAGAAACGATGTTGTCTACTATCTCTATCAGCACGGCTACATTACGATGAAGGAAGCGGAACTGGCCACTTCCATCAATGTCGAAGACCAGCTGGCTGGTACCTTCTTCAACACCGACGGACAGAGCCGCTATCAAGCCTATATCGATGCCGTATTCGAAGAAGCGCAGAAGATGACCGGCTATGATCCGGCAGTGCGCGGCATGCGGATCTACACATATATGAGCCCTTCGGTCCAGCAGAAGATCGAAGACATTCAGAACTGTCAGACAGAAGTACAGTTCCCGGATGAACTGATGCAGGTCGCCATCATTGCCATGAACAACCAGAACGGTGCAATCGTCGGTCTGGGCGGCGGACGGAACTATTATGGTTCCCGCCTTCTGAACCGGGCAACAAGAAACTTCAAACAGCCGGGTTCATCTGTCAAGCCTGTGCTTTCCTATGCCCTGGCATTCGAATATCTGGGCTATTCCCTTGATGAGATCCTGCTGGACAAGCCGATCACCTATCCGTATGAGAAGATGGTCCTGCACAATGCCAGCGGCAACTATACAGGTGATATTACGATCATGGATGCGGTTGCTCTTTCGCTGAACATTCCGGCGATCCTGACACTGCAGCGTGTCCAGGAAACCATCGGAACAGAAAAGATCGTCGCCTATATGCAGTCCATCGGCTTCTCCGGTGTGACCAATGAGAACTTCCACCTGTCGTTTGCCATCGGCGGTACCTGGTTCGAGACAACGGTCAAGGAGCTGGCAGGTGCACATGCTGCAATGATCAACCACGGTGTATACAACGAACCGCATACCATCCAGAAGATCGTCATGATGGACGGTACAGAATACTATCCCCAGAATCAGAACCGTCAGGTTCTCAGTCCCGGCAGTGCCTGGCTGACCTGTGAACTGATGCGCAACAACGTTGAAGGACGGTTCATGAACCTGATGCAGCTGCTGAAGAGAAGCTATCCTGTCTATGCGAAGACAGGTACATCGGACTGGGGCCGTGACGGTATCCCCTACGGAATCCCGCAGGGAGCCATGAAGGACAAGTGGATGGTCGCTTCTTCCAGCAACTATACCAACGCGGTATGGTGCGGCTATGACATGGCCGTCAAGGGAGAAGGCACCTACTTCACGGTATATAAGCAGAACCTGAACATTCCCGGTGTTGTGAACAAGCTTCTGCTGGATGCAGAGGAAGAGCTGATGACGGAACTGCCTCAGGGTGTACCGATGCCGGATGATGTTGTGGACTCCACCTACGTCTACGGCAGCTGGCCGCATGTCCAGCCGGAAGACTGGATGCCGGGATCTGCCTATATCACTTCCAAGGTCTCCAAGGCCGGTCTCACCAACATGCCGCTGTATACTTCGGAAGAATACCGGGAATATCTTGCGGAACATCAGGATACCAACGGAGGTATCTCCGCTTCCTATGATCAGTACGGTACATTGACCGTTTCCTGGGGAAATGCGAACGGAACCTGTTCCGGCGGAACCAGGAATATCTCCCTGCACGATGGAACAAACGATATCGATCAGTACGGTACCTGTCTTGTGGACCTGGGCTGGCTGGCCGGCGGTTTGGGAAGCTATTGGGCTACACTGTATCTGGATGGCTATGAATCCGGCAGTATCTACAGTGACAACGGATATTTCAAGGGCTGGGTCACCGATCTCTGGGGTGAAGTCAAGGTCTGCGGCGCTGCCAGCGGTATGGACGCGACCTGTGCCGTGGCCAAATACGCACCGGTCGATGAAGGCGGCTACTGGGATGAGAACGGAAACTGGATCCCATGGTAATACGAAATCCTCTTCGGAGGATTTTTTCTTCTTCTGCAGTGCTACAATGAAACTATGAGCACGATCAATGATAAACTCAATTCACTTCTCGATCTCCTCAGTGATCCGGAGAATCCTTTTGTTGATCCTTCCGTGCTGATCAGTACAGCGCTGAAGATACCGGGTGCGGTCATCAACCGGGATGAATTCCTGCGCCGGGAACTGCTGAAACTGCTTCCTCTGGGTATCGTTGATAATGCTGTGGAACACAATCCGGCCTATGCCGGCATCAACCGCAGGATCATCAACGAGATCGCCAACAAAGTAATTCAGGACGAAACCAAAAAGGTTTCTTCCTTATCATTTCTGACCGGTGCAGCCGGTCCTGCCGGGATCTTTGCGGATATCCCGCAGTACTTTGCGTTCCTCATGCGCATCATGCAGAAACTCGTCTATCTGTACGGCTTTCCGGCTCTGGAGCTGGATACGGAGACGATTGATGATGATACCATGAGTATGCTGATGATCTTCACCGGACTGATGTTCGGAATCGAAAAAGCCGAGGAAGGCCTGCAGACTTTAGTTACCTCCTTCACCAATGATGGTGCTTCCACCTATGCCGCAGCCGGACTGGTCAGGGCATCCCTGTACCCTCTTGCCAAGGAAACATCAAAATACCTCGGATTCATCCTCTCAGGACAGATCATGTCCGAAAGCGTATCCAAGGCAATCCCTCTCATCGGCGGCGGGATCTCCGGCGGACTCACCTGGTTCACCTTCCGCAGATGTGCTGTAAGACTTAAAAAGCCGCTCGCCGAAATCCGGCTGAGCGACCCGAAAACCTATCGTCCCTGAACATTCATTCCAGCAGAAGGAGATACTCATACCCTTCTGTTTCCTTCAGGCGGTACTGCCCGCCGGAGGGAATCAGGATATCTGCCCTGAACGGCCGGATCTGACGCATACCGGCTTTGGCAAACATCCTTCTGGCATGAATGTTTTCTTTATGCACATAGGCTGTAATACAGGGATACAATGCATTATTCCGGATTTCATCGACCAGCAGGCGCAGTGCTTCAGAACCGTATCCTTTCCCGGTCATATCCTTCCGCAGAACGATATCCAGTTCCGTATCCTCCCCGGTTCCGGACAGTTCGATCTTTCCTGCCAGGATACCATCGACGATAACAGCCCTTGTCAGCAGGGAACGTTCTTCGTTTCCGCCGGCATGGATCATAGCCAGGTATTTCCGCGTTTCTGCAGCAGGCAGCGGTACCGGGAGCTGCACCAGACAGTATTTCTGATCCACTGCACTGTACAGTTCCCGCAGTTCGCTTTCTCCCGGATACGGCCATGGTTCAAGCAGGACAGACATTATGCTTCACTGATCTTCTTGCGCGCAATCAGCTTGATCGGCGTTCCTTCAAAATCGAATGCGTACCTGAGCTGATTTTTAATATAGCGCTGATAGGTAAAGTGCATCAGTTTCGGATCGTTGCAGGACAGTACGAACGTCGGCGGATTGACCGCGACCTGCGTTGCATAGTAGATCCGGAAGCGCTTGCCGTTTCTTGCCGGGGCCGGTGTTGTGATCTGCGCGCCGGAGATCACTTCGTTGAGTACATTCGTCGCAATGCGCCTGGACGCATTTTCAAAGACCCGTTCTGCCTCCGGCAGCACATTCTTCACCCTCTGTTTTGTCTTTGCGCTGACAAATACGACCGGTGCATAGGACAGATAGACGAACTGCTTGCGGATCTCTTCTTCAAACACATGCATGGTATGCTCATCCTTCTCTACCGCATCCCATTTGTTGACAACGATCACGATCGGTTTTCCGGCATCGGACGCATATCCAGCGACATGCTTGTCCTGTTCGCGGATTCCGGCTTCCGCATCCAGCAGGAACAGTACAACATCACTCCGTTCGATTGCGCTCATTGCCCGCAGCACGGAGTACTTTTCAATGTCTTCATAGACTTTGCCGCGTTTGCGGATCCCCGCGGTATCAACGATGACATATTTCTTTCCGTCAACTTCAACCGCTGTATCCACCGCGTCCCTTGTCGTCCCCTGTTCGTTGGATACGATCGAACGTTCCTGATTGAGGATCGCATTCACCAGGGAGCTCTTGCCGACGTTCGGTTCGCCGATCACAGCGATCCGCAGCCCTTCGGATTCCGGAGATTCTTCCTTTTCCGGCATCGCGGATATACAGGCATCCAGCACATCACCGATTCCTGCACCATGGATTCCCGAGCATGCGATCGGGTCACCGATACCAAGCGCATAGAATTCATAGATCATGGCGATCTTTGTGGTATCGTCCACCATATTGACCGCCAGCACGACCGGTTTCCGGGATCTCTGCAGCATTCCGGCAATATAGAAATCATCATCACTCATGCCTGTTTTGGCACTGGCGATCATCAGAATGACATCTGCTTCCTCAATGGCAATCTCCACCTGTGCACGGATCTCTTCCTGATACGGCTGGTCCTCCAGCTGAATACCGCCGGTATCAATCAGGTTGAATTCCGTTCCCGTCCAGGAACAGTGTGCATACAGCCTGTCACGGGTCACGCCCGGTGTATCATTGACGATGGACAGCCGTTCTCCGGCGATCCGGTTAAAAATCGTTGACTTCCCGACATTGGGGCGGCCAACGATTGCAATCGTACCTCTGCTCATAGTGTTTCCTCCGCACACGCACGGTCTACGAGCGCGCTGATGGCATCTACGACCTCTTCGATCGTCATATTGCTGGAATCCACCAGTACAGCGTCTTCTGCCTGCTTCAGAGGAGAATTCGCTCTGCCGGAATCCTGGGCATCACGCTTCTCGATCTCCTCACGGAGTTCTTCCAGCGTATGTCCTTCGATACCGGCTTTCTGGTTCTGCAGGTATCTCCGCATTGCCCTGGCTTCCGCACTGGCTGTCAGGAAAACCTTGACTTCGGCATCCGTAAGAACGACCGTGCCGATGTCCCTTCCGTCCATGATGAATCCCTTGGCTTCAGCCATCTTCTGCTGACGCTTGACCATCTCTTTCCGGACGTTTTTCCACTTGGATACATTGCTTGCGAGCATGGAAACTTCGTCAGTACGTATCGCTTTACTGACATCCTCACCGTTCATGAATACCCTGCCGTCCGGATACAGAACGATATCTGTCTTCGAAAGCAGCTCGCAGAGCGCGTCTTCATCACTGTCACTGACATGGCTGCGCAGCGCATTCAGTCCGAGGCAGCGGTACATCGCTCCGGTATCCAGATGAACATATCCGTATTTGGCAGCCAGACGGGAGGAGATGGAACTTTTGCCGGCGGCACTCGGGCCGTCGATGGCGATATTGATCTTTCTCATCAAAGCACTCCCTTGGAATTCAGGATCCAGTAAACGACCACCGCCAGCATCAGGAACAGTACGATGATCAGGACGATCAGCACCCCGTTCAGAACCTGATTGGTCCTCTGTACCCGGTCATTGACCTCTTCCAGATTGTCTTCGTAATTGTCCAGCTGCGCACGCATCTGCGTTGTTTCGTTCAGCAGCTGCTGACGTGCTGTACGCTCCTCTTCCAGATGATAGTCGTAGTTGACGGTCTTCGTCTCTTCCTTCACAGGCTGTGTCTGCGGCTGATACTGATTCTGCATCAGGCTCTGCACTTCTGCCGCAATATCTTCCTTGGTACGGGTCGAAGCCGCGGAAACAGGCTCATTCCTGTCCTCGATAAACGGAAAATCAGGCAGATCAAAACCGTAGGGGTTGTCATGGGAAGCGCTCTCAGCTGCCGGTTCCTTCCTGGCTTCCTTCTGGGCAAAGATCGGCGGCAGTTCCGTTGTACCTTCATCCTTGACAGGTTCCGGTTCCCGGTACGGTCTGACATTGACCGTTTCCGGCTTCTCTTCCGTCTTCTTCAGATCATGCAGGATATTGGAACGGGTATTGGTGCTGAACGCAGCACCGTGCTCCTTGTTGTATCGCTTGACCTCGTTGATATACTCATCCAGATACTCGTTGTCGAGCATGCTTGTAAATCCGTTTGCGCTCAGGATCGACGGATCAAAGGAGGGTTCTTTCTTTGTGCTGACCTCCTGTACCGGCTCAGCCTGAACGGGACGGGGTGTTTCCTGGACCGTCTGCATTCTTCTCTGATGGATCGGGTCATGATCCGCAGCGGTATACTCCTGCGGCGCTTTGAATGTATTGGCGTCGATCCTGTTCAGTTTATCTTCATAGGTACTGAGATCAGGGCTTCCTGATCCGATTGCTGCACCGGTATCATTCTGGATGCGGTTTCTGAGTTCTTCGTACTTCTGTGTGCGTGAATACTTTGCCATAATCGATTCTCCGTAACTTTGAACATTATAGCATGAAAAGAAATGAGCTTCACTAGGAAGCTCATGAATCAGTGCAGCAGCGGAGAGATGCGCTTGTACAGCAGCACGGTCAGCGAACTGATGAGGAAGCCTTTGATCAGATTGAACGGTGTCACGCAGGCAATGACGAATTTCAGTTTGGTATCGATGAACGGGAAGATCTGTGCTCCCATGGAGATGATCGTATCGATCGGAAGATGATAGAAGAAGCTGTAAGCCGGCAGAAGAACGAAGTAGTTCAGGAATACCCCTGCCGCTGCCATACAGACTGTACCGGTCAGAAGCCCGCGCAGAGCTGTGTTCTTCGTTTTGTTCCGGCGGTAGATCAGTGCAGCCGGCACTGCAAAGCTGCAGCCGATGAGGAAATTTGCTGCTTCTCCGACAAACATGGTGCTCGTCCCCTGGAACAGCAGGTTCAGCAGTATCTTGACACCCTCAATGGCGCATGCCGCAGCCGGTCCCATGGCAAACCCGCCGATCATCACGGCAAGTTCGCTGAAATCCATCTGATAGAACGGCGGTGCGATGAACGGAACAGGAAATTCGATCAGCATCAGTACGAAGGCGGCAGCACCGAGTACTGCCACCCTGGCAAGCATCTGTACGTTGGTTGTAGTATGTTCAGACATGTTTTTCTCCTTTCCCTCCTCAAATAAAAGGAGGTTCCGATAAAAACCCCCGGGTAAACACAAATAAGGAAAAACAACTCTTCCATCCAGACTGTTACTGTCGCCTACGGAATTTCACCGTATCGTTCTGCATTGCAGTTCGCGGGGTTTACCGCCGGTCGGGAATCGCACCCTGCCCTGAGTTTTATCCATTTTATTATATGCCTGTCAGAGCGTTTGTAAACAACGTCTTCACCTTCAGGCGGAACGGTGCCTGTTCAGTTCCTTCCGCACATATGCCAGATAAGCGAAGCACATCACACACTGCATGAAGGAAGAAGCCGGCGTTGCCAGACCGACCCGGAACAATGAGACAGGAACCTGCCGTGACATGAACCAGGCGACCGGAATACGGAACAGGAACGCCCCGGCAACCCCCTGGATCATGACAAAGCCCGTATAGCCGCAGCCGTTGAAGAAGCCGGTCAGACAGAAGAAGAACGATACCAGAAGGCAGTCGATCGCGTAGGCTTTCATATATTCCCAGCCCATCATGACAACTTCAGCATCCCGGGAGAACACCCCACACAGCAGATCTCCGTGAAAGAATGAAAGCCAGGCCATCAGGGCCCCGAATCCGAAGCTGACCGCGATTCCGTATACAAGACCCTTGTAGGCCCTTTCAATCCGGGAAGCACCGTAGTTCTGTGCCGTAAAAGATGCAATGGACTGACCGAAGGCAGACGGTACCAGCATGATGAACGAGCAGACCTTCTCCGCTACACCGACACCGGCACTGACCAGAACACCGAGGGAATTCACGATTGCCAGAATCACCAGGAAGCTGATCCCCACGAGCAGATCCATCACGGCAATGGGGATGCCGAATCCGAGGATCCTGCGGATCAGTCCGGAATCAAAGCGAAGATCATCTTTCCGCAGACGGAACGGAAGACGGGATGACCGGATGAAATACAGGGAGATCAGGACACTGAGGAACTGTGCCCCGACCGTTGCCCAGGC
>JAFWJP010000027.1 GCA_017514645.1 Solobacterium sp.
AGCAGCGCAAACAGCAGACCAGCCGCAATTACGGTTCTCAGCATAAATGACCGGAGATCCGTCGGCAGATCGATGTGTATCTTTCCTGTCTGTCCGTTTACGACCGCATACGCAACCCGGTCACCCCTGCGCCAGGTAAGAAACCATACCGGCAGGAATACCGCTTCAGCGCCTTCATAACGGCTGTCCAGGAATTTCTGAAGCTTTTTCCCTTTCGGCAACTTCAGTACAATACCGCCAAGGCCGTTTTTGATGTCTTCCACTGCACTGACAGCTGCTCTCTCCAGAACATCCTCCCGGTACACTTCCGGATCAACATTCGGACGATCAGCGTACATTCCGGCCAGATACCCCGGACGGAATGGTTTCAGTTCCTTTTTCAGGAACGGCGCAATGTTTTCCGCAATCGTGTCGTCAAAGTTTCTGGACGCATCATACGGTACCCCGTAAAGCCCCTTCTCTTTGATTTCTGCCCGTACTTCATATTCCTCGTGATAATCATAGCCAAGAGAGGTATAGTCCTTGTATCCGATGGCATCAAACGGTTCATCCCGGAATTTCACACGGTACATCCAGTAAGGAATATAGAACGGTCGGAACCGCTCTATGAATTCCGGATCCTTGAACTCCTTCGGAAGATACAGTTTGTTTTTCACTTCCCTGCTGTAAAGACGTTTGCAGGCTTCCTTGGAAATACTGAACGGAATCAGCTGCTTCGGCCGGTTCATTCCCTGAAGTTCACCTTCCAGAAGTGCTTCCGAACCGCAGTACGGACAATAGACAAGCGCTTCATCATTCATTGCCAGCAGTTCTGCACCGCAGCTGCGGCAATGATAGGTATGTGCTCCTCCCCAGTCTTCATCCATTGCGGCGTTGTTGTTGCGGTATTGATCAGGAGAAAACGTTTGTCCGCAATGTTCGCAGACAAGTTTCCGCTGTTCGATGCTGTAATACAATGTACCGCCGCATTCAGGACATTTCATACGATCACCTCCCTGCAACAGTATTTCACAGTTTTATTATTGCATGATTGCGATTGATTTCCGACAGAAAGAAAACTGCATCTGCTGTATGCAGCGCAGTCCTCTATGATTCTTTCTTCTCTTCTGTTTCCTGCGGAAGATCAGCCATGGTCTTTCTACCGGTCATATCGAACTGGGATACCGTAACGTTCGGGAACGGTACGTTGATGCCGTTGCGGTAGAAGATCTGCAGTACTTCCTTGTTCAGGAAGCGGTTCATGCCGCGTACGTTCTGCTCGCTGCAGCGGGCGATGACCGTCATCGATACTCCGCTGTCACCCAGCCCGGATACACCGAGATAGGTAGGACCGTCCACGATCTTGTCGTTCTTCTCCTTCAGCTTCGGCAGTTCACGTGCCAGTACGGCTTCGACGTAGTCGATATCCTGGCCGTATTCGATACTGATCGTCGCCGAGGCGACAGATGTTTCCTTCGTCATGTTCAGGACGCCGGAAATCTCGCTGTTATTGTAGATCTTGATATTGCCGTCAGGTGCCATGATCTTGGTCGTACGCAGTCCGATGTCCATGACCGTACCACGGTAATTGTTGATGGTCACGATATCGCCGACCCGGAACTCTCCTTCAAATACGATAAAGATACCGGCAATGATATCCTTGATCAGACTCTGGGCGCCAAGACCGATCACCAGTGACAGCAGACCTGCACTGGCCAGCAGGTTGAATGATTCCATGCCCGCAAGATACAGACAGTAGAACAGCGCACCGAGCGATCCGCCGTACTTGACGACCGACAGCAGCAGATGACCGATGGTTTCACCCCTGGCACCCAGCAGCTGGGTCGTGATGTGCACCGGAATCCGGAACAGCGCAATGCCGACAGCCGTAAAGATCAGTACCAGCGCACAGGCACTGAGCGCAAATACATTCATTCCCCTGTCCCAGTCACCGCTGAGAATGTAATGAATGATGGAATTGTCTTCAAAGAAGCGGTCAACGCCGAAAACCGAGACCAGCACATATGCTACGAGAATACCTCCTATCACACTGAGCAGTACCATGAGTTTCTGCTCCGGGCTTCGTTCACTCCACGGAATATGACGGTTGTCCCAGCGGGCTGCGGCCTTGACTGTCGAAGACCGGTGACCGGACGGCAGGATGATGCTGAAGATTGCCGAATCCAGACCGCTGCCTGTAACCGTAGCACTCATCGTCTCGTACAGGTATTCTTCTTCCTTTGTCGTAATTGTAACCGTACCGGAAAGTATCAGAATCATGATCAGGCTGACCAGGGATGTGATCAGCGCAATAATGGTCCGTGACTGGTACATATTGCTGCGGGGGAGCGCCGTGCCGATATAATACCCATCCGTATAATGGAAATACGAGAAGTATTCCACACCGTTGATCCTGGCAAATCCATAGTAGTCCAGCCCAGTGAACGCCTTCGCCGATACACCGAGTTCCTCGGCTGTTTTCCCGATACTGGCTTCCGATGGCGAATACATGCAGGTATGCGCCTCATCACCAGAGAACAGAACGATAAAGCCTCCGTAGAGCATATCCGATGACAGTACGCTGCTCACATCCGTGGATGCCAGCAGACGTTCAGACAATTCCGCCTTCAGACCGATCTGCAGCAGGGAACGGTGTTCGGTCACACCTTCTGCTTCACGGTCAAACTGCGAACGGTAGACCGTATTCCCTTCTTCATCCACCGAAGTATAGTAATTGAACCGGACACCGACATACTGACCTTCTGATCCGATATCGTTCATCATCGCTTCCTGGATCAGAATATCCTTTCTGCCGTCCAGAACCTCCAGGAACGCATAGGACTGTGACTGCGGATCATGGCTGATGGTAAAGTACCAGTTCTCCGTATTGGTCGCAATGGTACGCCCGTCTTCGTTATAAATATAGATGGATTCCAGATCATTGGCATCGCACAGTTCCTGCAGCCTTGCAGAATACGCCGACGAGCGCAGTCTGTTTCCTTCATCATCAAGCAGGTATACCCGGTTGCCGTCTTCGTCAAAGACAGAATAGTAGCTGCCACTCTCGGTATTCAGGGCCGAAGGGTCTTCCTCCAGCAGATAGGAGATCAGCCTCGCTTTGGACAGGAACATCCGGTTGTAGTAGTTCTGGATCACCTCACGGTTTTTCAGGCTTTCCTCATAACGGGCGGTGACCTCATCCAGAGCCAGTTTTGAATTCTCAATCCCCTGCGAGATCTCCAGAAGCGTCTGGGTATAGAACGAAATCCCGTAGATTACGAACACACCCATCATCATCAGCGGGAACACTTTCCGGAAGATCGATTTATCGAAGATCAGAGGATTCCCCTCTTTGTTTCCGAAATACGTTTTATCTGTATTGACTGCATTGCGGACGAAATCATTGCGGACAATAATCGCGTAGACCAGGCACATGATCATGACCAGCACGAAGCCGGTGATGGACCAGAACAGAACATAGCGGTCATTGGCCAGAATGATATTGGTATCCGCAACAGCGCAGATGACCGTGCTCGTACCGAATTGCCGTGATACACAGTGGTATCTGGTGCCGTTGATCGTCTGGATCCCGGCATAGCCGTCCGTCAGCGCTTCTTCTGTCAGTCCGGTCTCAAGGGCGTTCTGGCCGGTCAGAATCTCATTGCCGTTCTGATAGTACAGAAAGGAATCATCCACGGTATTGACTGCGAACATAAACCCGTCATTGGAAACCGGTGCCCTGCTGAGTACAACCGATACATCCTTCAGGGATTCGATCTGTACATCAAGTACAGACGCATCCATGCCCAGAACAAACAGATAATCCTTTCCTTAGAAGGAACACGGTACGGAATAGAAGTAATAATAGCCGTAGCGGTTGTCCTCCATCGCCGGAACGATCGAACCATCTTCTTTCCGTGTACCATGGATCAGTTTCAAGGCACTGCTGGGTGTCAGCAGTTCCCGGCGGACAAGATCCTCCTGATACAGTTCAGGATCCGGTTACATCACCACCTTGGCTTCGGTATCCATCAGGAACAGATAATCCGCACCGGAGCGTTCGATTACATCCCGGAAGACTTCAGACCGTGTTTCTGTATCCGCAGTGCCGAGGGAGTCAAACAGGCCGCTGGTCATCAGGTGATAGAGATCGTTCACCATATCCTGGTTGCCGTCATGGAAGATCCGGGTCAGTTCGCTGACATCGTCCTGATTGGTTTCCAGAACTTCGATTGCTTCTTCCAGTGCCTGTTCACTGTTTGCACGCTGCTTGTAGATGGCTGTCCTGTTCTGCATCTGACGCAGGAATACACCGATCAGCACCGCTCCGAGAATGATCAGAACCGCATTGAAAACAACCTTGGCAAAAAAGTAGGTATTCGCTTTTTTCCTGATCTCTTTGTGTTCAGCCATAATGGTTCCTCACGCATTCAGAATGCAGCAACTATCA
The DNA here is from genome assembly GCA_017514645.1 of Solobacterium sp. Classification (GTDB taxonomy): domain Bacteria; phylum Bacillota_I; class Bacilli_A; order Erysipelotrichales; family Erysipelotrichaceae; genus Bulleidia. The sequence goes on from JAFWJP010000027.1 coordinate 4,430, forward strand.
GTATACACAATTTCCGGTTCAGAACGTTATATCAGTTCCGCCTGCTTCACTGCAGGAAGTGCCCGTAGTGCATCCATGACAGTAAGCGGGTCAATGTCCCGGAACGTATAGATCTCGGTTGTCAAAATCCAGCCGTCCTCTCCGTCTGAATGCAGTGTGTTTTCCGTATGGCGGAAACCGATCTGTTTCAGACAGTCCGTGATCTCGTGGACTTTGGCATTGCGGTCCAGATGGATCCGCAGGTTCATGATGTTTCTGGGTGCACTGAAGACAAAGAGATTGCTGAAGAGGATCTGTATCAGCAGAATGCCGCACGCCGCAGCGATCCCGAGCACATACATCCCTGCACCGAAGCACATGCCGATTGCCGCCGTTGTCCAGATTCCGGCAGCCGTCGTCAGTCCCTGGATCACATCGTGGCGGACAAAGATGATACCGGCGCCGATGAAACCGATGCTGGTGACGACGTTGGCCGCGACCCTGGCCGGATCCGGGTTCCCGTATTCAAAGAACCCATACTTGGATATGATCATCAGCACACAGGCCCCGAGCGCAACAATCGCATGTGTACGGATACCCGCTTCTTTCGCCCTGGTGTGCCGTTCATAGCCGACCAGAGCCCCGGCAATTACGGAAGCCGCAATCCGGAACAGCCAATCAATTTCAAAAACCATCATGAAGATCTCCTGTCATGCATCAACATATTTCTGTACTATCATTCTATTCCGAATTTGAATCTTTCCGCAAAAAAAGATCCTGCATTTCTGCAGGATCCACCATGATTACTGATTGTATTCCGGATCCGTGGACTTGACATAGACGTCATGTGCGCCGCCTTCCACTATGGATGTCGA
>JAFWJP010000285.1 GCA_017514645.1 Solobacterium sp.
CATCTACGCTGTGCAGTCAGCCGGTCCGTTCAGCCACGGCGCATTGTCCCTGCTCAAACAGGCCGGAATCACCGATCTCTCATTCGGAAGTGAGTGCGGAAACCTGGAGAATCTTCAGGAGATTGCCGCTACACCGATCAATCCGGATCATCTGCGGGAATCCCTCAGGAACGGAAAGAGCTATCCGCAGGCCTACAGTCTGCTCACAACAACGATGGAACCGAACGATATCCTCGCTGTCTGCTATCTGAAGGAGATCGCCGGAACCGGCATCCATCCTGTCCTGATACCCCGTACAGGGCGCTACAACAGCGATGAACTGAATGATATGCCCAGCGCCATGGCCATCCGCAGCGCCCTCAGAAACGGCACGGATCCCGGTGATACGACCGTGCTGAGAGATGCACTGCTGAACAATGAACATGTGTATTTCGAAGATTATTATCCGTATCTCCGCCAGGTGCTTCTTCTGAGCAGTGCTGCAGATCTTTCACGGTATCTCATGGTAACGGAAGGCATCGAGAACCATCTGAAGAAAGCAGCGGAACAAAGCGATACAGCGGAAGAATTCCTGCACAATGCCGTCAACTGGCGCTATACCGCTTCCCGCATCCGCCGTACCTGCCTGCATATCATGACACAGACGACCAAGGAAGAAGTCCGCGCGCTGGAAGGAACCACCGTACTGCGCATACTGGCATTCAATGACAGCGGACGGCACTGGCTGAAGGAGCTGCGCAGGAGGAAGATCCCGGTCGCCTCCCGGTTCGCTGCCATGCCGGAAGCCCTCAGACGCATTGAATACCGCAGCACACTGCTCTACGCCTCCTGTTTCAGCAAGGAAGAACGGAAGCGCATCCTGCAGGCTGAGATCGAAGGCGCGCATTATATCCGCACCGAAGGAGAATCCGTATGAGACCGCTGATCCTTCAAGGTTTCCGCATCCGCTGGGATGAAGTCCCTGCAGAATGCTGGTACCGGAACCTGGAATCCCTGCAGAATACGGAAGAAGTCACCTTCCGCTCCCCGGTCGTCCTCTTTGCCGGAGAAAACGCCAGCGGGAAATCCACCCTGCTGGAAGCGATTGCGGTCGCCTATGGATTCAATCCGGAAGGAGGCTCCCGCAACTACAGTTTCTCCACCTATGATTCCCACGCCAACCTGTACGAATACCTGACACTGCTGCGCTCCCCGGGCAAAGCGGAATGGGGCTGGTTCCTCAGGGCGGAAAGCTTCTACAACGTCGCAACCAAGGAGGAAGACTACAGCCGGGGTCCCGGCGGAGATCCTCAGCACTATCATATGAAATCGCACGGGGAAAGTTTCCTCACCGCAATGCAGAAAAACATCGGCGGCAGAAGTCTCTACCTCTTCGATGAACCGGAAGCCGCCCTCTCCCCGCAGGCACAGCTGACCCTGATCCTGGAGATCCACCGGGCAGTACAGGAAGGTTCCCAGTTCATCATCGCAACACATTCACCCATCCTTCTGGGATATCCGGATGCACAGATCTTCAGCTTTGACGGACCGCTTCACGAATGCGCCTACGAAGAGACCGGCAGCTACCGGATCACAAAACTGTTCCTGGAAAGAAAGGAACAGTTCCTGAAAGAACTTCTTGAGGAAAACATGTATGATGAAACGGGATCGGACGGAACCCGCTGAACTGATGCGAAACAAGATAACCATACTGTTTGTCTGCCACGGGAGTATATGCCGCAGTCCCATGGCAGAGTACATCATGAAGGATCTTGTACACAAAGCAGGTCTTGAGGATCATTTCCGGATATCCTCTGCTACAGCGACGTATGAAGAGACCGGGAATGATATCTATCCCCCTGCAAAAAGGATCCTGAAAAAGCACGGGATCCCCTTTGAAAGGCATTATGCCCATCACATTACAGCAGCGGAAGAAAAGGACGCCGACTGCATCATCGGTATGGACAGTGAGAACATGTATGATCTGCGGCGGCTGTTTCCGCACAGTACCAAACTGTCCCTCCTTCTCGATTACACAGATCATCCGCGGGATGTTGCGGATCCCTGGTACACGGATGACTACGAAACCGCCTTCCGGGATATCCTGGAAGGCTGTGAGGCACTGCTCGCACACCTGACACAATAAAAAGGGACCCAGGTCCCTTTGTTTGTTTCTGCTACTCTGTAACGTTCGTGTAGATCTTGTTGACGTCGTCCACTTCGTTGAGCATGTTCATCAGCTTCTCGAACGCTTCCTTCTCTTCGTCCGTATCCAGCGTGACATACTCATTCGGCAGCATCGTCGTTTCACAGACCGTGAACTCTACGCCTTCGATTGCCTTTTCAATCGCTTCCTGTGCCTTTCCGAAGTCCTGGAATGTTGTCTTGACCGTCATTTCGCCGTCCTCAACAGTAATATCCTGGACATCGACATCTGCTTCCATCAGGAAATCCAGCATTGCTTCATCATCCTCGTACGGGAAAACGAACAGTCCGACATTCTCATAGTTGAAGGATACCGCGCCGGAGTTGGCCATCTTGGCCCCCTTGCACTTGTTGAACGCCGTCTTGACGTCCGTCAGGGAACGGTTGGTATTCTCTGTCAGGCAGTCAACGATGATCGTGCTTGCGCCGGGTCCGAATCCCTCATAGCGCGCTTCGATATAGTTCTCGTCGCTTCCGCCCTTTGCCTTGTCGATTGCTCTCTTGATGACATCTGCAGGAATCTGGTTGGACTTTGCCTCCTGGATCTTACGCCTCAGAGTCAGGTTCATATCGGGGTCAGGCACACCGGATTTTGCGGCAATGTAAAGTTCCTTGCCGAAACGTGAATACAGTTTGGATTTCTTGGCCGCTGTCTTTGCCATGGACGCGGCACGTACTTCATGTGCTCTTCCCATAATTCGCTACCACCTTTTAAATTACTACGGTATTATATCAAAGTGGCTTTTCAAAATAAAGACTCAATGATGAACGGAGCGAAGCAATGGCTGTCTATGTGATCAGTGACATTCACGGTTGTACCAGGGAATTCAGGAAAATGCTGGAACTGATCTCCTTTTCCGATTATGACGAAATGTACATCATCGGAGATGCGGTGGACCGGGGGCCGGATCCGGTCGGCACGCTGCAGATGATCATGAATGATCCACGGATGCATTTTATCTACGGCAACCACGATGCCATGTTCTTCCGTTTTATACCGGATCTGATCCACGAAATCCGCTTCCCCGGTTCACTGCAGATGAACGATGAACTGTTCCACTGGGTCCACCGCAACGGTGGTCTGACAACTCTGGACCGGTTTCTGGAACTCGGTCTTCCGGCCTGCTATGACATCTATGAATTCATGAGCCGGAAGGAAACCTACCGGGAGGTCATGGTGGGCGGAAAGCGGTTCATGCTGTGTCATGCCGGCATGAAGGAACATTGCTACCGCGGCGTACAGATCGCGGAAGTACCTGACAGCGAACTGCTGTGGAGCCGGATCGAGCTGGATGACAATCCGTACATCGACAGATATCTCGTAGTCGGGCACATGCCGACGTTTGTCTACGGAGATGAATACGAGGGAAAGATCATCCAGCGCTCAGCCAGCAGAACCATCCACATCGACTGCGGCTGCGTCTTCGGCAGAACGCTTGGCGCCCTGCGCCTGGATGATCTGCAGGAATTCTACGTTTCTTCGGAGGAAATATAAAAAAGGAGAACTTCAGTTCTCCCTGATCCAGTCATTCAGATAAGCCGTAAGATTCGCTGTATTGCTCTCGAAGCCTGCAGGCCGGAAATCCGCGGCTTTTTGTATTGCTTCCTCCAGCATGGAAGGATCCTTCGCATAGATCAGATACCCGCGCTCTTCAAATGCGCTGAGAAGCTGCTTCTGGTGATCATTCACATGTTCATGGTACTTTGCCAGACGCGGTACACCGATGATCTTCTTCCCCTTGCGCAGTGCCGTCATGATCGTACCGGCACCGCCATGGGTGATGATCAGGTCTGCTTCATCCATCAAAGCGGCAAACCGGTCTGCCGGTACACTCTCAAATACCTCCATCCGGCTGCTTTCATACTTCGTGAATCCGGCCTGAACCACAACACGCTCACGGATCACGCCGGATGCGGTCAGTTTCTCAACCGCCTTCAGCAGGCGTACGAAGCTTTTGTCATTTGTTCCCAATGTCACGAATATCATCAGAAGATCCACCCCTTGTACACCGCTTCCGGATAGACCTTGAGCATGCTTTCCCACTGTACCAGGAAAAGATCGGCGATCGGATAGATCATCTGCCCTGCCCTGGTCGGTGTTTCTGCATTGGCAAACGTTTCGATCCAGATGACCTTTTTCCCGTGTCTGTGCATGATCCTGCACATCGGCACCGCTGTATGCGTACCGGTCGTGATGACATAATCCGGCTGCAGTTTCCAATAGTAGTACAGGGATTTCAGGCAGTTGTATGTAAAC
>JAFWJP010000286.1 GCA_017514645.1 Solobacterium sp.
GAAGCTTTCCGCTGCAAGTTTAGCCGCCTTGATCTCTGCCGGTGTATAGGCCCGCAGGGAATGCTGGATGCGGTTGCTCAGCTGACCAAGGACATCACTCGGAATATCGCTCGGCACCTGCGTGCAGAAGAAGACACCGACGCCCTTGGAACGGATCAGTTTCACCGTCTGCGAGATCTTCTGCAGCAGCTGCTTCGGTGCATCCTTGAAGAGCAGATGCGCTTCATCAAAGAAGAATACAGCCTTCGGCTTGTCAAGATCTCCGACTTCAGGCAGTCTGTTGTACAGCTCCGTCAGCATCCAGAACAGGAACATGGAATACAGCGCCGGGTGCTGAAACAGCTGATCGCATTCGATGATGTTCATGATGCCCTCGCCGCCCTCTTTGATCAGCCAGTCATCGATATTCAGCGCAGGAAGACCGAAGAACAGATCTCCCCCTTCTTCCTCGAGCACAAGAAGCTTGCGCTGTATCGCACCGATGCTCTGCTTGTTCAGGTTTCCGTATTCCGAAGCCAGATCCTTTGAACGATCATAGACGTAGTTCACCATCGCCCTCAGATCCTTCAGATCGAAAATATCCAGATCCATCTCCCTTGCGATGCGGAAGATAATGTTCAAAGTACCTTCCTGGGCCTCTGTCAGATCCATGATCCTGCTCAGCAGAAGCGGACCCATTTCCTGAAGAACGGAACGGATCGGATGACCTTCCGTCTGATAGACATCATAGAAGTGAACACGGTATTTCCGGGTTTCATAGTCCTCGATTCCCATGGATTCCAGACGTCCGGCAATTCCGTCCGCATCACCGGGAACGATCATGCCGCTCAGATCGCCCTTTACGTCCGCGATCACCGTAGGCACATCGTTCTCTGCCAGTTATTCCGCAATCACCTTCAATGTAACGGTCTTTCCGGTACCGGATGCACCGGCAATCAGACCATGTCTGTTCATCTGTGAAGGAATCATGAAGATTTCCTTTTCGCCTGCTTTGCCGATCAGGATCTTTCCGTCTTTGATCATACGCTGTCTCCTTTACTTCACCATTTTATCAAATGCGTCCCTTGCCGCATTCTGCTCTGCTTCCTTCTTGCTGGAGCCCGTGCCGGTTCCCAGAACAAGATCGTCTACTACAACATTCATCACAAATGTCGGGGCATTGGCCGGTCCTGTTTCACTGACAAGACGGTATCTGACGGTACGCTTGTCATCCGCCTGCACGTATTCCTGCAGTTTTGTCTTGTAATCCGTCACGAGTGCGACCGTCTCCGGTTTTTCCAGATACGGATCAAACACTTCATTCAGGATATTCTCCACGGCATACATGCCCTGATCCAGATACAGGGCTCCAAGAAACGCCTCAAACATATCCGCAATAATTGCATCCTTATTGCGTCCTCCGGTCTTTTCCTCACCGCTTCCCAGCATCAGGAAGCGGTTCAGCTTCAGCTGTCTGCCGTACAGCGCGAGAGCCTTTTCACAGACCAGCTGCGACCTCAGCCTTGACATCTGTCCTTCACTCAGCGGCGGTACAACCGCAAAGATATGCTCGCTGCTGTAAAGCTGCAGGACTGCATCACCCATGAATTCCAGACGCTCATTGTCGTGATGCCGGCGATGCTCATTGGCATACGAAGAGTGCATAAAAGCCTGGTGGATCAGTTCAGCATCCTTGATTTCAATTCCTCTGTTTTTCAGCCATGCAATGATTTCCATATCCACCTCTAATCAATATATGCAGCATTCTTCCGGTTCTCTTCCGCTATGCTCTCAAGCAGCCTGCGGTAGTCCGGATTGCCGGGATCGCGGACGATCATTTCAGCATCCTGTCTTGCCGCATTGATCATGCCTGTATCCTCCACAAGATTGCCGAGTGTAATGCCCGGAAGCCCGCTCTGTCTTGTACCAAGTATATCACCCGGTCCCCTGAGTCGTAAATCTTCATAGGAGATCCGAAATCCGTCTGAAGTCTCCGCAAGGATCTGCAGTCTTTCCAGTGCTTCAGCGTCCGTTGTACCTGTGAGAAGCCAGCATCGTCCCTGTTCGCTTCCCCGCTGCACACGTCCTCTCAGCTGATGGATCTGACTCATGCCGAAACGTTCCGCATCATAGATGATCATACCTGTAGCGTTGATGACATTGACACCGACTTCGACAACGGTCGTCGAAACAAGGATCTGGATCCGGTTGTCCTCAAAATCATTCA
>JAFWJP010000287.1 GCA_017514645.1 Solobacterium sp.
GGAAGGATATGGCAGACACCGGGATACTTGTCATAGCCGTGGTTCCGGTGAATATAGTCCAGACAGGCATCCGGATCATCCGGGTGTTCCTCATGGAAGGCGAGGAATTCATTGATCAGAGCCGTATAGGTACTGTTCGGATCCAGATAGTTCCGTGTTTCCCGGATGATCGATACCGCGTCCCGCATGTGCCATGCCAGCGCGATCGCCGCAGCCACGAACTTTCCGCCTTCAATGCCGTCAAGATCGTGGGTGACGGAACTCATCTTTGCCGCAAGGTCTGCGGCTTCCTGAGGGTCTCCCAGGGAGAGGAAACCCCAGCAGTCCGAGAAGATCTGTCCGCCGATCTGTTCAGCAATGGTCTTTCCGTTGACTTCGGCAGATCCGGACCGGGGTGCCTTGATTCCCTTCTGCAGATTCGCGTAAGCGGTATGTTCCGTCGCAACACCGGGACCGCCCCACCAGTAGAAACCGTGCAGCGGCGCGACAACGTTGAGCATGTTGTTTCCCATGTCCTGCGCTGTGACATCCGTGATTCCTTTTTCATTCATGACCTGGGCAAAGAAGAACGGTCCGTTGATGTCATCGTCAGCCGCATACTGCCCGTAATCCGTTGTATAGTACCGGATCGGTGCGTATGTATCCCTGATCTGTTCATATGTCCAGTTTTCAATCGGAGAACCCAATCTGACACCGATCAGTTTCCCCAGCCAGGATGCGTAGATCCTGCGGTAATCATCCATGAACTCCATAAAACCTACCTCTTGGCTATATGGTATCATATTCATTGAGAGGTGGAATATGCGGCGGACAGATATCAGGATGACGGAGAATCTGAAGAACTTTCTGGCATTTGAACTGGGTCATATGAATGAAGATCTGTATACGAAGAAGATCAAGGATATCGAATATACACCCGGTCTGAAACTGGATCTTTACTATCCGGAAGAGGAGAAGGAAACCTATCCTCTGGTAATCAGCATCTACGGGGGCGGCTGGGTCTCCGGATTCAAAACAGACGCGTTTGTGGAACCGATGATCAAACCGGTTCGGGAAGGATACGCGGTTGCGGTTCCGGACTATACACTGGCCTTGGACGATGTATTCCCGCGTCCTGTACTGGATCTGAAACAGTGCATTCTGTTCCTCAGGGAACATGCACAGGAATACCATCTGGATCCGGAAAACATCACGCTGTACGGTGAGTCGGCAGGCGGGCATCTGGTACTGATGGCAGGTCTGATGCCGGACAGCGAGCTCGGCATCACCGGTGACACATCGGTGAAGAACATTGCGGCAATGTATCCGCTGACAGATGCACTGACAGCGTATGATCAGGCTGTACAGCTGGGGATTCCGGCTCAGGTCGGTCTGGAGGATTGTGTCTTTTCCGTCTTCATGGGCAAAGACTGGAACAATGAAGAAGCCAACCGGAAAGCATCTCCGGTCACCTGGATCCGTCCGGGCATGCCGAAGATCGTGCTGGAACATGGTACAGGGGATCAGATGGTGCCTTACCTGCAGTCGCTGGAGTTCTTCCGCAGGGCGATGGAGACCGATCCGGCAGCGGATGTAACACTGCGGCTGATCGGAGCCAAGGCACATACAGATCCGTGGTTCTTTACGGATGAACATATACATGAACTGTTTTCAGTTCTTCTGAAGGGATAGAAATGGGGCGTTTGATATGAAGGCGTTGGTCATCGGTGCAGCATTGAGCGGCATCGCGGCAGCGAGACTGCTGAATGAAAAAGGGTATGAAGTGGTTCTGACGGATCTGAAGGAAGTGGCAGAGAAGAAAGAACTGGAACAGGAAGGGATCAAAGTCTATGACGGCGGACATCCTGAATTCCTGAAAAAGGACAAATATGATCTGATCGTGAAGAATCCGGGAATCCCGGACGCAGCACCGTTTGTCAAAGCGATGAAGGATCAGGGGTATTTCATCTACAACGAGATCGAGATCGGGGCGATGTTCGCACCGCATTACCGCTTCGGAGCCATTACCGGCACGAACGGCAAGACAACGACCACGACGCTGCTGGGCGAGTTCCTGAAGACGCTGGATCCGCACAACGGAGCCCTTGGCAACAACGGATATCCGGTGTGTGAAAAAGTGCGGGAGATCGGTGACGGCGACTATACGTTTGCTGTAGAGATCGCGGCATTCCAGCTGCTCGGCACCAGGGAATTCCATCCGGTCGTATCTGCCTGCATGAACCTGACACCGGATCATCTCAACGTATTCGGCACAACAGACGCCTACTACAAAGCGAAGATGCTGATATGCCGGAACCAGACGGCAGACAACTGGTTCATCATCAACGCGGATGATGCCAACTGCATGGAATACTCCAAAGACGCACCGTGCCGGCTTGTCACGTTCTCCACGGAAAAGGATGCCGATCTCTGCATCAAGGACGGCAAGGTCACCTTGTTCGGGGAAGAACTCTTTGATCCGGCAATCCTTAAGATCCCCGGCATGCACAATGTTGCCAATGCCATGGTTGCGGCCGCAATGGCTTACAAACTCGGCGTGACAAAGGAAAACATCGTAAAGGTACTGTCGGAATTCCCGGGTGTGGAACACAGGATCCAGTTCATCCGGGAACTGGACGGTGTCCGCTATTACAACGATTCCAAGGGAACGACACCGGAATCCACGATCGTTGCCCTGAAGGCCTTCCCTCAGAAGGTGATCCTGCTGGGCGGCGGATATGACAAGAAACTGGGATTTGAATCCATGCGTCCGTATCTGGACCGGATCAAATACCTGATTGCGTTCGGTGAGACCAAGTATCAGCTCAAGGATCTGTACCCGGACACCATTCTGGTGGAAACGATGGACGAGGCGATCGCTCTGGCACATGAGAAGGCGGAAAGCGGAGATATCGTCCTGTTGTCCCCGATGTGCGCGTCCTGGGACCAGTTCCCGAACTTTGAAGTGCGCGGAGAGCGTTTCGCCGAGATCGTAAAGGCATTGTAGAAAGAGGCTCTATGTTCGTTCGGACAAATGAAACAAAAGTCATGCGGGACCCGGTCCACGGGTATATCCACGTTGACTATGAAATCATCTGGCAGTGCATCAACAGCAGCTGGTTCCAGCGTCTGCGCCGGATCCGGCAGCTTGGCGGTGCGCACATGGTCTATCACGCAGCGGACCATACCCGTTTTACGCACTCGCTCGGTGTCTATGAGATCGTGCGCAGAATGGTGAATGAAGTACCGGATCTGCGGGATGCCCTGGATGAAAAGGAAAAGATCACGGTGATGCTGGCGGGGCTGCTGCATGACATCGGACACGGACCGTACTCCCATACTTTCGAGAAGATCATCAACGGCAGCCATGAAACCTATACCTGCCGCATCATTGAAGAGAATACTGAGATCACGCAGATCCTGGAAGAAGCCTGCCCCGGTCTGGCAAAGGATGTTGCGGATGTCATCCGTCATACGTCGAAGAATCCGATCCTTTCCCAGCTGGTCAGCGGACAGCTGGATGCCGACCGTATGGACTACCTGCTCCGTGACGCCTATTTCACCGGTACCAAATACGGTGAATTCGATCTGGAGCGGATCCTCAGGACCATGCGTGTGAGCGATGACCGGGTCGTCGTCAAGGAAAGCGGCATCTATGCGGTAGAGAACTACATCATGGCCCGCTATCACATGTACTGGCAGGTCTACTATCATCCGGTCTGCCGCAGCTATGAAAGCATGCTCAACAGCCTCTTCCTGCGTCTCAGGGACCTGTACAAGGAAGGAACTCTGCCGGAAACGGTGAAGGAGTTCGACGTACTGGTTGAGGACCATCAGCCGTCGCTGGAAGAATACTTCCTGCTGGATGAATACACCTGCAGCTATGGATTCGCTCTGCTGCGGAAGGCGGAGGATCCGATCATCCGGGATCTTGCCGCAAGGGTACAGGACAGGCGCCTCTTTGACTATGAAGACAACAATGAAGGCGCGGTAAGGCGTGTACACGGACAGCTCCGGGAAGCAGGCTACGATCCGCTTTACTACTTCGCCAAGGATGAGGTGCGGCAGAGACCGTATGTACCGTATTCCAGCGATGAATCCTCACCGATCTGGATCCGTGTACACGGCGGTGAGATCAAGGAGATCTCGGAAGCCAGTACGATCGTTTCCAGTCTGGTGCACGGGCAGACACTGAAGGATGACCGGATTTTCTATCCGGCAGAGATCAGGAAATAGGATTACCGGGAGATACATCCTGCAGTGATGTGTCTCTCTTTTTTCATGCCTGTTCTGAGCACTGCAAAATTCATATAAAAAATGATTTTTCGCTGTTGACAATGAAAGCGCTCTCGGTATAATTCTTAAAGTACTGAAGTATGACACTGCACGTACGATTGACACAATATGATCTGATGGAAGATCAGAAAGCGGTGATTGCGGAAGGAAACGCATCTCTGGAAGGGGACTGTCTCAGTTACTGGGAAGATCCGGAACAGACTGTATCCCACAGGATCATCTTCACAGATGATGAGATCCGGATCGAGAGAACAGCTGACATCCGCAGCGTGACCCGTCTTTGTTTCGGCAAAAAGTGGATGACGCAGGTATTCAGTCCCTATGGGGAACTGCGCTTTGAAACAGAACTGCTGGACTACGCCTACAATGCGTCGTACAGAAGCGTGGAATACAGGGTCTTTCAGGGTATGAATGAAGTGAGTCACCAGAGAATGGTCTGGGAACTGGAGGAAATACTGGATGAATGAGATTGAACGGAAACTGAAGGAAGAATTTGCTAGGGCAGCGTCCGAAGCGCTGGGAACGGAAGTTCTGATGGAAAAGGTTGCACTGAGTCTGCCGAAGGAGAAAACCCACGGTGACTATGCGACCAATGTAGCGATGATGAATGCCAAGGCTGCAGGACTGAAGCCGAGAGAAGCAGCCGAGAAGATTGCTGCAGTATTTGACTGTGCTGCCGTCGGTGCGGAACGTCTGGAGATTGCCGGACCGGGTTTCCTGAATGTCTTCATGAAACAGGATTCCATTCAGGAGGTCATCGGCCGGATCCTGGCAGCGGGAGACAAATACGGTACATCGAATGCCGGTCAGGGAAAGAAAGTCCTGGTCGAGTATGTATCAGCGAACCCGACAGGTGATCTTCACCCGGGACATGCCAGAGGCGCAGCGAGCGGTGATTCCCTGACAAGGATCATGAAGGCTGCCGGATACGATGTCACACGTGAGTACTACATCAACGATGCCGGTGTACAGATCGACAACATGGGTTATTCCCTGCAGGCGCGCTATCTGCAGAGATGCGGCAGGGAAGGTGTCATTCCCGAGGGCGGCTACCACGGACCGGATCTGATCAAGATCGCAGATGATATCTATCAGGAGATCGGTGACAAGTATGCGGATACACCGATCGAAGAGTCCTTCCTGTATTTCCGCGAATACGGTCTGAAGGCGGAGCTTGCCAAGCTGAAGGCTGATCTGGAAGAGTTCCGCTGTGAGTTCGATGTCTGGACCAGCGAGCGTGATATCCGGGCAGCCGGCAAGGTGGAAGAGGCAGTACAGAAGCTGATCGCCGGTGGTTATACCTATGAGAAGGATGGTGCGCTGTTCCTGAAGACAACACAGTTCGGAGACGACAAGGACCGTGTCATCATCAAGAGTGACGGTGTGTATACCTATCTGACACCGGATATTGCCTATCATCTGGACAAGCTGGACAGGGGCTATGATCAGCTGATCAACCTGTTCGGTGCAGATCATCATGGGTATATTACCCGTCTGAAGGCTTCCATCGAAGCACTGGGTTATCCGAGTGACAAACTGGAAGTTGATGTCATCCAGATGGCCAGAATGATCAAGGACGGCAAGGAGTTCAAGCTGAGCAAGCGGAGCGGTCAGTCGATCTCCCTGCGTGATCTGATCGACGAAGCCGGCGTGGATGCCGTACGGTATTTCTTCGTTTCCCGTGCAGGCAATACACAGATGGATTTCGATCTGGATATCGCAACAAAGCAGTCCAATGAAAACCCGGTCTACTACGCCCAGTACGCACATGCGAGAATGTGCTCGGTCATGGCCAAAGCCAACGGAATCGTTCCGGCGGATCACTATGAACTGATCACATCGGATAAGGAAATGAGTCTGCTGAAAAAGATGAACGAATTTGAATCGGTCATCGCGGATGCAGCAAAGACGAGGATGCCGCACAAGATGGTCAACTACATTGCGGAGCTGGCGGCGATTTTCCACAGTTACTACAACGACAGCAAGATCATCGACCCGGCCAATCCGGAACTGAGCGGACAGCGTCTCGCGCTTGTGAAGGCGTGTGAGATCGTTCTCAAGAATGCACTGGGGCTGATCGGTGTCAGTGCTCCTGAATTGATGAAAGGGAAGAATTCTGAAGAATGAGCCAGAAAAACAGTATGACAGATGCCGCTTTTGCGGTTCTCAGCAACAGAAACAAGGAGATCGAGTTTGCCGGACTGTGGCAGGAAGTTGTTGAAATGCTGGGAATTCCGGAAGAGGACCGGAAACGGAAAAAGGTCGAGTTCTATCAGGATCTGATGCTGGACCAGCGGTTTGCATCCCTGAAGGGCAATCTGTGGGATCTGCGGAACCGGCGTACGTTCAATGAACTGCACGCAAAGGCTGCTCTTGCAGAAGAGATCGAAGACGAGGAAGAAGAGGAAACAATCGAGGAGGAGGATGAATCCCCGGATGTTCCGAAAGGAGAAGAGACATATTGAATTGTCTCTTTTTTCCTGTTTGTGTCATAATGAAAACAGGAGGCGCTTATGTGGAATATCATTACGGATTCCAGCTGCGACTGGCTGCCGGAGAACTATGAAGACTTCCGCTTTGAGAAGATCCCCTTCATCATGAACATTGAGGACCGCCAGTACCTGGATACACCGGATCTGGATGTCGATGAGATGCTGAGAGCGATGGAAGCGAGTTCTGAACCCTGCCGTACTGCCTGCCCGTCACCCTATGATTGGTACGAAGCGTTCAAGAAACCGGGCAATGTCTTTGCCATTACGATTTCCAAGGAATTGTCCGGAAGCTATAACAGTGCCTGTGTTGCCAGGGATATGGTGCTGGCAGAAGAACCTGACAAGAAGATCTATGTTGTCAATTCCATCGGTACAGGCCCGTCCCTGATCGTTGCGTCCAGGATCATCATGAAGATGGTCTCGGAGAACAGGACGTTTGAAGAGATTGCCGGATTCTTTGATGCCAACATCGAGAAACTGAAGATCATATTCGCATTGTGTTCCTATGACAATCTGATCAAGAACGGACGTATGAGCCGGATTGCCGGATTTGTGGCGAAGGGGCTTGGTTTCTGGGGTGTAGGTATCGGTTCACCCGCAGGCACGATCGTGATCAAGACCAAGGTCAGGGGAACCAGACGGGTCGTGAAGGCGATTCTGGAAGATCTGAAGGAACGCGGCGAACCGAAGGAATATGTTGTCATCAGCCATGCGTTCAACCCGGAAACGGCGGATATGCTGCGTACGGAGATCCGCAAGCTGTGGCCGTTCATTGAGATCGATGTCTATCCGACAAGA
>JAFWJP010000288.1 GCA_017514645.1 Solobacterium sp.
GATGACACGGTTCGTATACAGATCCATTGTCAGCTTTGCACGCTCATTTCCTTCTTCGAGCGCTGCTTCAACGTCTCTGGCATCGCTGGAGATTCCGGAGATACCCAGCATACCGGACTTCTTGTTCAGATAGGTATCCATGTCATCCGGTGTGCAGCCGAGTTTCTTCATCATATAGAATACGACTGTCGGGTCAATATCGCCGCTTCTGGTACCAATCATGATTCCGCCCAGCGGTGTCAGACCCATGGAAGTATTGACGACCTTGCCGCCTTCAATGGCAGAAATGGATGCTCCGTTGCCCAGGTGGCAGGTGATCATGTTCAGTTCTTCCGGCTTCTTTCCCATCAGTTCCGCAGCTCTTCTGTTGACGTAGAAGTGACTCGTACCGTGTGCACCGTAACGTCTGATCTTGTAGTTTTCATACCACTCATAAGGAACCGGGAACAGATAGGATTCCGGTGTCATTGTCTGGTGGAATGCTGTATCAAAGACAAAGACATGTCCGATTTCCGGCAGTGCTTCCTTGAAGGCTTTGTAGCAGACCAGATGAGCATGGTTGTGCAGCGGTGCAAGTTCCGCCAGTTCATCGACCTTTTCAACGACATCCTCGTCTACGACGACAGAGGAATCGAAGTACGGGCCACCCTGGACGATTCTGTGTCCGGCACCCTTGATTTCATCAAGTGTCTCGACGATATGATTCTCGAGCAGTGCCTTCAGCAGAAGATCTACTGCAACCTTGTGGTCAGGGATGGGTGTTTCGAGTACCTTCTCCTCCCCGTTCACCTTGATGGTGAACATTCCCATGTCCAGACCGATACGCTCTGCCTGTCCTGATGTCAGGACTGTTTCGCTCGGCATATCGAACAGCTGGAACTTCAAAGATGATGAGCCGGAATTCACTGAAATAACTTTAGTCATATTCTCCTCCTTCAGTATCCAAACATTCTTCAATGTAACGTCTGATTGTTTCGTTTCCCTCTTCCGCGATCCTTGCGTACAGGATCCGGCGTTTCCGGGACTGCGCTGTATCATGCAGGATCTCTTCATAGCGTTCAAGATCTTCCCTGCATCGTTTAATCATATCATAAACTGCTGCTCTGGATATCCCTTCGAGTTCAGCAATTTCCTGAAGGGACAGATCTTCCCGGAAATAATCATTGGCAATCGTCTGCTGGCGCGGTGTCAGAAGACCTCCGTAATGATCCAGCAGTTCGTTGTATTCAAACTTATCCGACATGTTCCAGTCCTTCCGAAATGCTGAAGAGATAGGAATCAACGTCAAACGGCCGAAGATCCTCCAGCTGTTCCCCGAGTCCGAGATAGAGGACAGGCAGATGGAGAACATGCTTGATTGCCAGGACGATGCCGCCCTTGGCTGTACCGTCCATCTTTGTCAGGATGATACCGGTGAGTTTTGTGGAATCATTGAAGATCTTTGCCTGATTCAGCCCGTTCTGCCCCGTTGTAGCGTCAAGAACAAGCCAGGTGTTGTGCGGTGCACCTTCGATCTCCTTTGCGCTGACGCGGTTCATTTTGCCCAGTTCCTGCATCAGGCCCTGCTTGTTCTGCAGACGACCTGCGGTATCACAGATCAGAATATCGGTCTGATGTTCCTTGGCATACCGGCATCCGTCAACGATGATAGCACTGGGATCTCCGTTCTCTCTCCCTTTGACACAGGGAAGAGAGAGCCGTTCCGCCCAGGCGGCGAGCTGTTCCACTGCACCGGCACGGAATGTATCCGCAGCAGCCAGACATACGGATTTCCCCTGTTTTGTGAACATGGCTGCGAGTTTTGCGGCAGTGGTTGTCTTGCCGCTGCCGTTGACACCTTCCAGAAGGATGACCGTCGGTCCGTTCTCATTGAACACCGGTGCCGGATCAGGATACTCTTCATAGACATCCTTCATGATCTCCAGAATGAAGCTCATTGCCCACGAGAACTCAAGGTCAGGATAATGTTCCGCACGTTCCTTCAGCCTTTCACAGATCAGGTCCGCTGTTTCTACACCGACATCGCTTTCCAGAAGGACGATCATCAGCTGTTCCAGGAAATCATCGGTGATTCCCTGA
>JAFWJP010000289.1 GCA_017514645.1 Solobacterium sp.
CATGCCATCCTGCCCGCAGAACACCCGCTCGCTCCCCGTGATCCCGTTCCCCTCAAGGAACTGGTCAACGACCCTTTCATCCTCGTAGACCTCGGAAACTACAGTGAACCGCTCCGCACCTTTGAACAGAACGGTCTCAAGCCGGACATCCGCTACATCATCGAGGACGACTACACGATCATGTCCATGGTTGAAGCCGGAATGGGTGTCGGCATCCTCTCCCCCATGGTCCTGCAGAGAGCCAACTACAACATTGCCGTCCGCAGAACCGATCCACCGGTCATGCGCACTGTATGCATCGGCTACCGCGATCCTGAACTGTTCACCGCCGCCGCAAAGGAAATGATCTCCTTCATCAAGGACCGGCTGGAGATCCTGCCGTAGAAAGGAATCCCATGGAAAAGATCATCAGTATTGCGATCATTGTCCTGAGCGTCATCGTACTGCTCGCATTGTCCAATTCCTTTTTCAAGCGCATCCTGAAAAGCAGCACCCGCCTGCCTCTGAAATACCTCAACAGCATCGTCAACTTCATCATTGTCCTCTTCGGAATCTATTCCGTCCTGAACCAGATCTCCCTGACCAAGGAACTCAGTACGATGCTGCTGGGAAGCAGCACTCTGATCATCGCCCTGATCACCTTCGCCGCCCAGCAGACCCTCGGCAATATCATTGCCGGTTTCTCCCTGTCCATGACGCACCCGGTCGAGATCGGTCACAAGGTCCGCATCGTCTCCGGCGGCTCCGTCGTCGCCGAAGGCGTGATCAAGGACATTACGATCCGCCACGTTGTCATCGAACAGTATGACGGACAGACCTGTATCGTACCCAACAGTCTGGTCGATTCCTCGGTCATCGTCAACACGAACTATCTGGATCAGGTCGGCAACTACCTCGAATTCGAAGTTGCGTACGATACCGATCTGGATAAGGCGCGGAAGATCATCCATGATCTTCTCGCGAAGGAAGAACCGGTGCTGAAGAAGGATGTACGGGTCTATACCAGCAGGGTGACGGACAACGGTCTCATCCTGAAGTTTACCGTATGGACTGCTACCATCGATGACAACTACATCGTATGCAGTCACCTGCGGGAAGGAATCGTGCAGGAATTCCTCAAAGAGGGTATTGTCATCCCCTATCAGACCATTACGATCAGCCGGATACAGACACCATCCTGATGTGAAAGCATTTTCACGAATTAGGGTCTTGCGATATCATTTCACTGTGGTAGAATACCGATGATAAGAAGGATTCGCATACAGAAATGATGTGACCCTTTTTTTGAAAAAGTAAAAGGAGGACTCTATGAACAAGTATTCTCTGCTCACCATGAAAGATCTCACGAAGCAGGATATTCTTCAAATCCTCGATGACGCTTTACTGTTTGGTACTGATTATAAAGATTGGCAGCTGCCTCGTTCCAAGGCACTGATTGCCAATCTTTTTTTTGAAGCGTCCACGAGAACCCATTATTCCTTCGAAAGCGCAGAACTGCAGCTCGGCTGCAAGGTTGCGGACATCGATGTCGGCAAAAGTTCTGTGACAAAGGGAGAAAGCCTCTATGATACCGTCAAGGTTCTGGAGTCCATCGGATACGATGCAGTCGTCATCCGCCATTCCCAGGATGAATACTACAAAGAGCTGGAAAACATCAGTATTCCCATCCTGAACGGCGGAGACGGCCAGAAGGATCATCCCACCCAGTGCCTGCTGGACCTGCTGACCATGTACCAGGAATTCGGCACGCTGGAAGGTCTGAACGTTGTCATCTGCGGAGATATTCTCCACAGCAGGGTTGCCGCATCCGATAAGGAAGCCCTGGAGAAGATGGGCGCCACGGTACGCTTTGCCGGACCGGAGATCTGGAGACGGGAAGGCTTTACCCCCGTGGAGCTGGACGATGTCATCGAAGAAGCGGATGTCGTCATGATGCTGCGGATCCAGAAGGAAAGAGGTTCCTCTCTCGGCGATATGACCGATGCAGAGTATCTGGAGCGCTACGGCATGAACAAGACACGCTATGCAAGGATGAAGGATACTGCCATCATCATGCATCCGGGACCCATCAACCGCGGCGTTGAGTTCGATACGGACCTTGTAGAGGCTCCGAAGAGCCGCTACTTCAAGCAGATCCAGAACGGTGTCCTGGTACGCAAATCAGTGATCAAGAGAGCCTTCGGCTATCCTCCGTTCGAGAAGGAGAACGCATGAAGTACGTGATCCGCGGCGGCAAGGTTCTCTTCAACAACGAGATCGTCGAACGGGACGTTCTGTTTGATGAAGAACAGATCCTGGATGTCGCAGAACACATTGATACCGATGCGGAAGAAATCAACGCAGCAGGACTGACCGTTCTGCCGGGACTGGTGGATGTCCATGTCCACTTCCGCGAGCCGGGATATGAGCAGAAGGAAACCATCGCGACGGGTACCGCCGCTGCAGCCCACGGCGGATTCACCACCGTCTTCCCGATGCCCAACCTGAACCCGTTCCCGGACAACGCGGAAACGATGACCGATTATCTGAAGCTCATCGAACGGGATGCCCGGGTACACGTTCACCCCTACGGAACGATCACCTGCAGTGAAAAGGGACAGACCGTTACGGACTATGCCTCCCTCAAAGCACTGGGCATTCACTGGTTCAGTGATGACGGTGTCGGGGTCGCAGATGAAGCCGTCATGCGTCAGGCACTGATCAAAGCCAAAGAGAACGATGTCATGATCGTCTGCCATACAGAAGACATGACTTACCGGAAACCGGGATCCTGCGTCAATGAAGGCGCGTATGCGGATTCCATGGGCTGGATCGGTATTCCCAACGCCTGTGAAAGCGCCCAGCTGGAGCGTGATCTGCGCCTGGCGCTGGAAACCGGCACAAAGTACCACGGATGCCACATTTCCGCCGTGGAAAGCGTAGAAGCCCTGCGGAAAGCCAAAGCAGCCGGTGCAGACGCATCTGCTGAAGTCACCGCCCATCACCTGCTTCTGGAAGAAACAGATGTCAAGGGACCGGACTGGAAGATGAATCCCCCGCTGCGCTCCCACACAGACCGGATGGCTCTCATCGAAGCCCTGGAAGACGGTACGCTGGATTTCATTGCAAATGATCACGCACCGCATACACCGGCAGACAAAGCGAAGCCGATGTCCTCTGCTGCCTTCGGGATCATCTCCCTGGAGACGGCTTTCCCGCTGCTGTATACCGAATTCGTATACCGGCAGAAGCGCTGGACACTGGCACAGCTCGTCTCCTGGATGAGCGAAAAACCGGCAGAGCGCTTCGGTCTGGACAAGACCGGACGGATCGAACCGGGATTTCACAGTGATTTTGCCCTCGTTGACCTGGAGCACGAGACAAAGATCGACAAGAGTACCTTCCTGTCCAAAGGGAGAAACACACCGTTTGACGGCTGGACGGTACACGCAGAGATCAAGCAGACAATTGCAGGCGGGAAGACCGTCTGGAAAGGAGAATAAATGGAACGGATCCTTGTTCTGGAAGACGGTTCATTCTATAAAGGTGAAGCGCTCGGTGCAGATCGTTTCCGGATCGGTGAACTGATCTTCAACACCAGTATGACCGGTTATCAGGAAATCCTGACAGACAGTGCCAATGCCGGTAAAATGATCGTCATGACCTATCCCCTCATCGGTGCCTACGGTATCAACCGGGAAGACAACGAAAGCCTGAAGCCCTCCCTGTTCGGACTGATCGTCCGTACAGCTGCCGATAAACCCTCCAATTTCCGCTGTGAGGAAACACTCGAAGCGTATCTGACACGGATGGGCATTCCGGCGATCCAGGGTGTTGATACCCGGGCAATCGTCCGCCGACTGCGCGAAAAGGGAACCATGCGGGCTTCCTTCTGCAATACGGAGAAAGAGATTCCTGCCCTGCTGAAAAAGATCAGGACCTATGTTCCTGAAGAACATCCCGTCAGAACCGTATCGACCCGCAGTACCTATCAGGTACCCGGAAGAAAACATAAAGTAGTTGTCATGGACTTCGGTGTCAAGCAGAGTACTCTGCGTGCCTGCGCAGACCGCGGCTACGACCTCATCGTCGTCCCGTACGATACCGACGCAAAGACAATACTGGAATACCATCCGGAAGGAATTCTGCTCTCAACAGGTCCCGGAAATCCTGCAGGCCTGTCATCCGCTGCGGAAACCGTAAAGGAACTGATGACACAGACGGTCGTCTACGGCTGCGGATTCGGCTGTGAACTGATTGGTCTTGCCTGCGGAGCTTCCCTGGTACGTCTGCCGCACGGGCATCACGGACCGAACCAGGCGGTTGTGGACTGCAGTACAGGACGTGTTCTGATCACTCACCAGAACCACGATTATGCCCTGGACGGGGAATCCCTCAAGGATACCGGCCTGCGCCTCACTCACCGCTCCCTGAACGATGAAAGCGCAGAGGGCATCTGCCATACCGAATACCGTGTCCGCGGCATTGAATATGACGCAGACGAAGCATTCTTCAACGATTTTGAAAGCGCCATGCGCGGGGAGGATACACATGCCTAGACGCGAGGATATCCATAAGATCCTGGTGATCGGATCCGGTCCGATCGTTATCGGCCAGGCTGCAGAATTCGACTATGCCGGTTCACAGGCCTGCCAGTCACTGCGGGAAGAAGGCTATGAGGTCATCCTGATCAACTCCAACCCGGCTACGATCATGACCGATACAGCCATTGCGGACAGAGTCTACATTGAACCGCTGACCCTGGAATCCGCCAAGCGTGTCATCTTCAAGGAACGCCCGGACGCTGTTCTGGGTTCCCTTGGCGGACAGACCGGACTGAACCTGGTCGTAGATCTGCACAATGATGGTATTCTGGATGAATTCGGGGTTGAAGTACTCGGTACCGACCTGAATGCCATCAACCAGGCAGAAGACCGGGAAATGTTCCGTTCCCTGATGCAGGAGATCCACGAACCGATTCCTGAAAGCGTCATCGTTCATTCCATTGAAGAAGCTGTGGAGTTCGGCAGTACCCAGGGCTATCCCCTCGTTGTACGTCCTGCCTATACACTGGGCGGAACCGGCGGCGGCTTTGCCCACAACGAAGAAGAACTGCGCGTCATCACCGATACCGGACTGAAGATGTCTCCGGTCCATCAGTGCCTGATCGAGCAGTCCATCGCCGGCTACAAGGAGATCGAATACGAAGTCATGCGTGACGCGGCGGACAACGCAATCACCATCTGCAGCATGGAAA
>JAFWJP010000290.1 GCA_017514645.1 Solobacterium sp.
GGCTGCCCCGGCTGCACCGAGACCGAAAGAACGGACCAGAACAAGGTCTCCGGCAATGTTGGCTATCGTTGCAACAGCTACGGAAAGCAGCGGGATCCGGGAGTTTCCGATGCCGCGGAACAGACTGCCAAGAAGATTGTACGCTGTAATGAATACCAGTCCGCCGGAACAGATCCGCAGATACGCACATGTCTGTTCAAAGGCTGCCTCAGGTGCGTTCATCAGGTGCGCCGCGCCGCGGGTATTCACCAGCATTACCATTGACATCACCGCTGCCAATGCGCCGAAAAAGACAATGGAAGTACCGACGGTCTTCCCAGCCTGATCGGTCCGGTTTTCACCGATCTGCTGCCCGAGAAGGATCGTGGTGCCCATAGCCAGTCCGGCAATCAGGGATACGATCGTCTGCATGATCTGGGCACCGGTGGATACCGCTGATACATCCGCACTGCTTGCATATCTGCCGACAACCAGAAGGTCCGCAGCACCGTACAGAGACTGCAGAAGCAGCGCTGCCGCTACCGGTACCGCAAACCGCATCAGCGGTCCCAGGATCTTTCCCTGTGTAAAGTTCTGTGCATCCATATACGTTCCTCCCAAAAAAAGAAACCGGATAAGCCAGTCATTCCAGACTGGGTCTTATCCGGCTGATCATTTCTTCTGAATGACTCGCCTACGAGCCTTACGCATTATAGCAGAACCGGAAAAGGTGTCAAGTTCAGATCAGGAACGGAATGATCGCACCGTAGGAATGCAGACCGGACATCAGCGTGTTCACACCGATGAACGTAAACAGAACGATAGGAACCGACAGGACTGCGTACCAGGCCATGAAGAGTCCCCTCTTCTTTCTGTTCAGCCGCAGATGCAGACTGATCGCATACAGGATCCAGGTGATCAGCGCCCATACCTCCTTCGGATCCCAGGTCCAGAAGGATGACCAGGCTTCCTCGGCCCATACTGCACCGATCACGATCGTTACTGTCAGCAGTAAAAGACCGATGGAGATCAGACGGTAGATGAAGTAATCGATCTCTTCAAGACGGGAATCTTCCTTGTTTTTTCCGTACAGTGCGATGTAGCGGAGACCTGCAGCACCAGCCAGCATGAATGATGCATAGCTGAATGCAGCACTGCCGATATGCGATACAAACCAGACGCTTCTGAGCGCCGGCATGAGTTCATGGATCTCCCTGGGAAGAAGCGCTGCGTAGAGATACACTGCCCAGCACATGATCATGGCAAACAGTGTGATCCACGGCAGTCCTGTACGGTAATGCAGAAGTACCAGGATCACCGCAATCCCCCAGGAAAACATCGTTGCGAATTCAAACTGATTGGCCATCGGTATCCGTCCGGCCTGGATACCGCGCAGTACAATATAGCCGCTCTGCAGTACAAAACCGGCAAGGAATACAATCCAGGCTGTCGCTCCGAGACCTTCCTTCTTCCATACCTGTGCAAACGACTGCATCAGTACAGCCGCAAAATAGAATCCGATTCCTCCGAAAAACAGTATATCAAGCATGCGTATCCTCCTTTTCCGTCAAAGCCTTCAGCGCCAGTGCATACCCTTCCGGTTTCCCTCCGGCAAGACAGTACCCTTCATCATCCACGACAGCACATACCGGTGTCATCAGGAAAGTAACACCGAGACCGAGCATGAGAAGCAGGGATGAGCCGAGAAGAAGCCACTGCAGCGCAGCCGATGATCTCTTGATGCGCAGACCCGGGTATTCCACAGGATCTTCAAAGCGGAATGTATAGCCGCCTGTCTCCAGTTCATCCCCGGGAAACGCAAGCATAGCGCTCTGGGAACCGTCCTCCATCAGAAGAAATACGTAGACCGGATCAGGATAGCTTCCGCTGACGGATGTGATCAGCGTTGTACCTTCTTCGGTTTCTTCCAGTCCGGGATACAAATTGTCAATCAGGATTCCTGTCTTTCCGTCCGCTGACAGAAAGTCGCTGGCTTCGACGATAAACCTGTCCATATTGCCTGCACCGTCTGTAACGGAGATACAGCCGGCGGTACCGTAGGTCTGCTGATAGACCTTGTACTGCCCGAGACCGACCGGATGGTTGACGGAAAGACTGCGCAGTCCGGTTTCCCTGCCGTCCGGCAGACGGATATTGATCATACTGCGGTAGTCCAGTTTTCCTGTTTCATCTTCAATGGAAAACGAATCAACATAGATCCGGGTGCCGTCATCCAGCACAACGCTGTCACCCGGATAGCATGATATATCCATGATGAACGGTGTTGAGAGACCGAGCACAAAAAAGAAGACGGTCAGGAGTATTCCGAGATGGATCAGGAACGTTCCCCAGCGCCCGAACGCATTCTTTGTATAGATCCGCCTGTTGCCGATTACCGTGACCCGGCATTTGTGATCCTTGAAGAACTGTTCCGCCTTTGCGATACCTTCCGCATCCGGTTTCCGGTTCGTTTTCAGCTGTGCAGCCCGGCGTACGAGATCGTCTCCCGATACTCTACGGAAGCGTACTACCGAACACAGCAGAAGGTTCAGGCACAGAAGCGTTACGACCGCTATGAAAAACCATGCTGTATAAACATGATCAAGACCGAACCGGAAGATCATTTCATACTGATCCGGATAGTTTCTGACATAGTACATGGCTTCCCGCTGCTGCGGGATCAGGCTTCCCAGAGCCGTCACGGCCGCAAATACACCCAGCAGTACAATACCGCAGGTCATCGACCGGAAACAACGAAGTACCTTCTTCATACACAAACAAAGACCGTCGGATGACGGTCACTGCTTTCTATCAGGTTTACTGTCCCTGAATACAGGCATTTGCCTCATCGAGATATGCCTGTGCCTGATCCAGGCAGGCATTGGTGAGTCTGGAATTGTGGGCTCCTTCACTGTTCTCCACGAACACGAAGTCCCAGTAGAACTGTGCATTGCGGCTTGCTGTTCTCGCCTGTTCCAGTGCTTCACCGTTCAGCGTACCGGCTTCGATCGCCGCAGCCATATCCTTGTCAAGCTGTTCCAGAGCGTAACCGAGTTCATTTTCTCTTTCCCTTGTCGCTGCCTGAATCGTACGTACCTGTGCAGTCAGATCCTGATGGCACTGGCTGCAGGTATTCCTGATCAGTTCAGGATTTTCCAGCGGACTGGTCCAGTTGTGGTTCGTGAACATCGTTCCGTCTTCTGCCCTGGTCTGTGCCATATGACAGTCAGCGCAGGTCATCTGGGCCATGTGGATACTTCCCTCGCCCATGAAGGTCTCGAACTCCGGATGCTGCACCTTCAGCTTGCGGACACCGGTATCAGCGTCCACCCAGTCACAGAACAGATTGCCTTCCGCATCCACCAGTGAATTCTCATAGGCCAGAATATCTTCCGGAGACATCTGTCCCAGTCCGTGATAGGCTACTTTGGTTTCCTTGGTCACCGGATCGAAGTAGTACTCTGTGTGGCACTGCGCACAGGACAGGTTCGCTGCGTTGACATTGACAAAATCATCACCGATCGCTGCCGTTACATACGGATGTGTAACATAGATCACTCCCGGTTCATTGGCATGACAGTGGAAACAGCCGAAGGCATCGGTCACCTGTACTTCCATGTCCGCAAAATCCATCGCATAGGCAGACGTGCCTTCATTGAGGACCTTAGCTGTAAAATCCCCTGTTTTGCAGGTGAAGCAGTTGGCCAGCTTGTGCGGACGTCCCGTGCTTGTCACATCTTCAATGACAAACGTATGTCCCCGGGCACTGCCGTAGGAGACTGCGAAACCATATCCTTCATAAAGAGTCCTGATGTAGGGGTTTTCCTCAATATAGTCTGTGACTTCATCATTCTCATTGTTCATAAGATAGGTCATATATTCATTCGGATACTGCTCCGCCCATTCATCGGAACGGATCAGTACAACACCTGTCCCTTCTTCCGCCGGCTTCGCTTCAACAAACGGAGACGGCGCGAACGGTCTTGGCTGTTCCACAGGATCCGCAATGGCTCCGAGTACCGCAGCCATAACAAAAAGCCCGGTAAAAGGCAGGTATTCCTTGATTGTAGACTTTTCCATAAAAATATCTCCTTTTCAGAGGAAGTGTTTTGTATACTTTGTTGACTATATTATAAAAACCGCTGCAGGTTCTGTCAAAGCAGCGGTCTAAACGGCATTCAGTATCCGGAATACATCCGGGAAACCGATGTGTACGAGAAGAACGAATATCATTACCGTTACCAGCATGAAGATACATACGGACTCCATGGCCTGAAGACGGTTATCAGCCTGTTTCAGCGTGATTTCGGACCGCAGGAGGATTCCTGCGGTCAATCCCGCCGCCAACAGCGCAAGCCCCGGAACAAGGCTGAAAACAGCGCACAGAGACGCAAGCGTATATACAGCTGTCTTCACTGCAGCAAACATCCGGTCACCGCCCAGCTGATACAGGAACTCGTTGCGGCTGAATTTCTTTTTGAGGAAAAAGATCTGTCCGGTATAACCGCACAGTTCCGCGATGACACCAAAGCATACTGCCCGGAACCATACCCAGGCACCGTCGCTGAATGTCATGCGCACATAGCTGAACGGTCTCGCATTGATCCGTACCGCAAGCGACGTTACGGCAAATATGAGCGGCAGAGCCCATTTCAGCACCACGGATGCACACAGCATCATCCGGTCATAGTTCCCCTCCCTGCTCAGCGTTTCCATGTACAGAAACGGGTTTTTCAGCACCTTGAGAAGACCCGGCAGTCTGCCCGGGATGAATTCCTCTTCCACGACCGGTACTTCCGTACCCTCAGCGACGATCTTCTCACTTGCCAGAACTTCCTCGTCCTCACGTATCAGTCCAATCGGCTTGGTTTCATCCGGTGCCGGTACATGCGGTTCATCGATCACGTGCAGGATATCGTCTTCTGCAGCAGAACCTGTCTCCGCGGGAACGGCCGGTTCTTCAGCGGTCACGATGTCCGGTACGGGAATATCAGCGGTTCCGGCAGAAGATGCCTGTTCCGGTACGGTCTCCAGTGCTATGTCGGCAGACCCTTCCGCAGCGGTCTTCTTTCTGCGTGTGCGCTTCGGTTTTTCCGTTGTTTCCGCATCAGAAACATCCGCTGAAGTTCCAGCGGTTTTCTTCTTTCTGGGACGTTTCGGTTTCTCACCTTCCGGAACCGGTTCTGTCTTCTTTTTCCGGGTGCGCTTCGGCTTCTCTTCTGCAGTCACTTCAGCGCTTACGTCTGCTGTTTTCTTCCTGCTGCGGGTTGATCTGCGCGGTTTTGTCTCAAC